>RFJE01000212.1 GCA_003695005.1 Candidatus Hydrogenedentota bacterium
AGTGATATGAATTTATCCGCTTTAATTTTTAAAATGGCCAATAGTTCGTTTTATTCTCGCGGCAGGCAAATTGATTCTTTTAAGCATGCGATTGCCATTCTAGGATTTAATGTCATTAAAACCATTGCCATTGCAGCAGCATCTGAAGTTTTATTTTTAAGCGATAGCAATCCCGTGTACCGCAGGTTGATTTGGAGTCATTCGTTGGTGACGGGAATTTTATCTCGCGTTTTAGGCAAAGAATTTCCAAAGCAGGAAAAAGATTTTGATGCGGAAAAATTCTTTTTAAGCGGTCTATTTCATGATATTGGTAAAGTGGTCTTAAATTATTTTGATCGGAAAAATTATCACCTGGTCATTGCAGAAGTAGAGGAAAACCCAATCGACTTTCCCGAATCGGAAAAAAAACATGTGGATACTACCCATGTAGAAGCGGGAATTTTAGCCTGTGATGCTTGGGGGCTACCTACCTATGTCAAAGACGTTATTGCAGATCATGAATCACCCTTTCAAGAAGGCGAGCCTGCCAATCTGTCTTACGTGCGTGCAGCAAATTTTCTTTCAAAGCATTTAGGCTATGGAAAAGAAGTAGAAGAAGAAAAGGAGCAATTTTTTCAAACGATGGCGCATATTAGTGGAAATCATGCTTATTTAGATAATGGCGAAGAAGAGTTAAATTCATTATGTACTCTTGTAAATGCGAAGTTAAGCAAGGATCCCTTATTTCAGTATTTTCATGCGGGGGAATCGGCCTAAGTGGCGAGAGTCTTACGCCAGGAATTTTTTGATTTAGAAGAAGCAAGTGCTCAGAAACTAAAAGCAGCGATTGACAAGGTTGTTGAATTTACAAAAGAGCCTTTATTTCGTGGTCCACTTTATTTAGTTTTATTTGAAATCATTATGAATGCCTTAAAGGCTGTTTACAAAAAATTGTATTACGACTTCATGATTCGTGAAGCTGGTTTATCGAACTTGAGTTACGAAAGCTGGTTAAGTATTTTTAAAGCAGAGCTAGCAGAGCACCGTGCTGCGAATTTTTCGTATATGGCTCGCGAAAAAAACATGCCTGTTTTACTACAAATCCAGTTTTTAGAAGATGGTATCCACTTTGCCGTAGAAGGCCCTACTTCTATGAGTGATATTGAAAAACAACGCTTTGAAAAGACACTCGCGTCTGCCAAGGATAAACAGGATTTATCGTATTTGTTCGAGCAAGAAGAAGATAATCTACAGGAAGGAGCTGGTTTTGGTCTTCCCATGGTCATTATGACATTAAGAAATTTAAACATTCGTTTGGACTTATTTCAGTTAGAGGCCAGTAAAAATAAAACAATCGTTAAGTTTATGTTGCCAGCAAACTTGTATGAAAAAGTACCCGAGAAAGTGGAGATTCTTTCCAAAAAAGAATTATCCAAAGCCAGTATCGATTTAGTAGAAAGCTTACCCCTTGAAATTGTTATTTTTAATCCAAGGGGGTATCCTATTCAAGTGAGCAATACTCTACTCCAGGAGTTTGGTTTATCGAATGCTTCACCGGAACAGTTAAAAGCGATTATTCCGGAACAGTTTTTTCAAGATATTTTTTTTAGTAAACAGGGGATTCGATATTCTCAACAATTTTCTAATTATAGAATTTATATACCCCTTAAAGATGAAGAAGGGGAACGCAGTCATTTGTTTAATGTATCTGGTATCTTGCAATCCGATTCTAATATTCTTACAGTTTGGCAGGAAGTAAAAATTCCGAATGTAAAACATAAATTATCGGAAGGTTCTATTTTACAAAATTTACAGCTTCAGAATTTAATTCGACCATATATACCAGCTCATGTGCTGGAAAAAGCAAAAGAGCTTGTCCGCGAAGGACATAGATCTTTGCCAAATGAATCTCGAGTGCTCAGTATTATGTTTGGCGATTTAGAAGGTTTTACAGCACTCGCAGAAACTTTGCAGCCCGAAGAAGCCATTACGATACTGAATGTAGCTTTAAATGTAATTGTAAAAACTATCAATCGACATCATGGCTATGTGGATAAATTTATGGGTGATGGTTTTATGGCCATTTTCGATAATCCCGAAAATGCAGTTTTATCGGGGATTGAAATTCAGAAAAACTTTAAAGTCATTAATGATTTTAGAGAAGCTTCGAATGAGCCACCTTTAAAGTTAAGGCTTGGTTTAAATCATGGTCGTGTTATTTTAGGAAATATTGGAACACCTGAGCGTTTAGAATGGTCTGTCATTGGAGATGTGGTAAATACGGCAGCCCGCTTGGAGAGTAAATCGAAAGTAGGAGAATTACTCATCGGAGCACCCGTTTACTATGAGTTGCGAGATAAACTACAAGTAAAACATAAAGTACGCTTAAAACTACATGGTAAGCGAAAAGAAGTAGAAGCTTATTTTGTAAAAGCAATTTCTATTCAAAAAGGAGACAAGCAAGTAATCGTCTCAATAGACGAATAGACAGCGATATGGCGTTTCGCCGTATGGTAAGCAAATATCCGTCAAGGAGAAACTGCATTTTGTAGTTTCGGGTTGATACGAGGAGATTGGAATGTGCCTGTAATGCTTATTGTAATGTTTCCGTTAGGGTCTAAATAATGCATGCTCGACAGCATTTCTTTTATTCCAAATTCTGCAAATTTTTGGTAAAAAGTTTCTTTAGGAGTAATTACAAGATCAAGATTCAAAGAACGACTTATAAAATTAATTTGGCCTTTTAATTGAATGCGAGCTAAATCCGCATCTAAAAAGTTTTTTCCAGGCAAAAATAAAAGTGAATTTTTTTTCATTTTAAAATCTAGTTTGATTTGGTTTAATTTTGCTTCGATATCCTGCCCTAAAAAAGGTACAGATTCTGCTTTTATGTTGCCACTGGATATTTGCACTTGCGTTTGCCCTTCCCAAAGTACGGTATTTTTATGCACATTGTGAATTTTACTGCGAATTTGTACTAAACTTTTTTTTAACGAATACGTACTAAATTGCAATTTCGAAAGAATGGCTTGAGCATGCCCGTCGAGTGTTTTCGAAAATAGGAGCGCAAATGGCGAAAACTTTGCTTCACTTTCTTCTAATTGAAGCTCATATTTCGGGGTGTATAAGGAAAGAGATTTTATCTGAACTTTTCCGTTGTAGGAAACTTGCAAACCCGATAACTCTATTTGGTTTGGTGGAGAAACTTGGCTTAAAATTTGAGATTCAACAATGGAAGACAGGGGTAAAAAGAAAAAGGTAAAAATAACAAAGAAAAGAAAACCTAAAAGGAAAGGTAACATGCGAGAAAATAATGATTTTTTTTCTTCGGTAACGGGTTTCGGCACCACCATTAAATTTGTACGAGTAATGACTGGAGTAAAAAGAGAGTTTTCGTTTGGGTCGTGTTTGCTTTGTTCGCTCATTTTTTCTTAAAGCCACTTATTTTTAAGCTAATATTATACAGCCCTACACTTTTAAAAACTTTTCGTGATAAAAAGCTATCTACCCGATATGCTTTACTTTTATCTTGTTCAATCTCTCGCAACATTCGTAGGACAGGTTCTGCGGCTACTTTCTCGAGTCGGATGTTAACAGAGAACTTTATGTATTTTTTACCAACTGGTGTTTTGGCCGGCATCATACTTTTTGTTTTATCGCGCAAGTTGTAAGCTTGCAATTTAGTTTCCATATAAGGAACAATTTCATCTTCGTCCGATTGTGGTGCATTTTGAAATTGACGCAGTTCATTATATTCATTAAAAATTTTTAAAAGCTTTTGCCTTTCTAGATCCACTTTCCGTTGGTTGGTTTTTAGTTTCTGCATATTGTTTTGAAGTCCATGCCAACTTAAAAATAAAAGTAAAAATAAAAGAAAGCTGCCAGCTAAATAAACTAATTTTTTTTCACGCTCGGTTAAGTTCATGCTTCATCCTTTATTTTACATACAAGAGTAAACTTAACAATCGTTTTACCACCGCTTCCAGGTGCTGTTTTTTCTCGCGCGAAATTAGCTTCTTTGCAATTTTCTGCTTTCTTTAATTCCTTTTTTACTGTGCTTAAAGATTGAAAAGAATCCGTCGTACCAGTTAAATTCAATTGATTATTTGCATAGTGAATTTCATGAATTTTCATATTTGGGTCTGTTTTAATAATTCGGTTTAGCTCAATTAAGACATCGGTAAATTTGGGCTTATCTAAAAACTCACGGAAAATTTCAGTCTTTTCTTTTTCTTTTTTTAAAAGTCTAGATGCCTGATACGACAACGAACCAATTTTTTTTGGCTTGCGATGAAACATTCTTTCAAAC
>RFJE01000213.1 GCA_003695005.1 Candidatus Hydrogenedentota bacterium
GTCCAATTTTCCTTGTACCCCATTGGTTCATTTTTTCTCGGACTTCCTTTAAAACGTTTTGGAAAAAATTATCTTTATCTACAATCAAAACAGACTCTGTTGCTAAATCTAAATAATACCAGGGTTTTTGTAGCGCTTCGACTTTTGTTTTTAAAATAGGGGACAAAGGGGGCACCCATGGTTCTTTTTGCAAAGGAGCGTCGATGAGTTCAGAAAACTCTTCGTATCGCTTAAAACGTAGTTTTGGCAAAGGGTCCACTACCATAAAAATATCAATATCAGAATTTTCATGAATTTCTTTTCGCGCAAAAGATCCAAAAAGAGCTAAAGTAATCAGTCGATCTTGGTATTGCTTAAGAATTAAAGTTTCTATTTTTTCCCAGGCATTTATATATTTTTCTAAAAGGTTCATTACAATACATCTGCAAAATGAGGCCTTAACTTCCTAAATACCCAGGCACCAAAAAAGAATAAAAAAGTAGTAAAAGCCCAAAAATATAGTGTCCATAGCCAATCTTCCCAAAACCACACATGATGAATCATAGCATTTCTATAGCCTTCGGTAATATAATAAACCGGATTTAGCTTTAACCATGGCTGGATTTTTGGGGGTAGCATTTTAGGAGGCCAGAAAACCGGTGTGGCCCAAAAACCTATCTGAATACCCACATTGATGATTTGACCTAAATCCCGAAAAAAAACATCAATGGAAGAAGACATCCAGGTAAAGCCTAAAATTAAAACAATGACACAACCTAAATAATAAAGAACCTGGATTGCATGAATCGTTGGCGGATAACCATATCCAATAAAAGCAATAAACATTATAGAAATAAAAAAAGCATGAATAAATAATCCCGAAATAATTTTTACAATCGGTAAAATAGAAACTGGGAAAACAACCTTTTGAACTAAATACGCATTTTCTCGGATGACAGTTGTGCCGGCCAAAATAGTTTCTGAAAAATAAAACCAAGGAAACATGGCGGTAATAAGCCATAAAATAAATGGCATATTCCCTACTGGTTTGCTTTTAAAACCAATGTCAAAAATAAACCACATTACGGCAATTGTTACAAGAGGCTGAATAAAAGCCCATAAAATACCTAAATACGATCCTAAATAGCGAACTTTTAAATCCCGTTTGGCCATTGTCCAAATGGTTTCTCTTAACTTAATTACATTTTTCATAAATTGTACAAAAGTAATGATTTTTGTTTTCATTTTATCCCCTATAAATTAAATTCCATTCTTTGTAAAAATTCTTCTGTATATTGGCCGGCTTGTTTTAACGTCTTTGCTGCTAGAAAATCATCTTTTGCTGTTTCGTACCAGCGGAAAGCTTCGTTTTTATAATCTTCTAAATTCATAAATAAATTTGCAAAATTTGAATGGCATTTTTTAAAACTTTGGAAAAAAAAGGCCTTTTAGATATTTCTTGCCACTCTTGTGGCGTGTACGGTAAAATATCAATAGCCACTGGAAAAGTGGAGTATAAATTTTCAAAGTCTAAAAACCGATCAAAAAATTTTTTTTTAGTTTTATACACAATAATAAAATCTAGATCCGAACTTTCAGAAGCAATGTTTTCGGCGTAGGATCCAAACAGCCAGCAATGCTGAACAGGAATTGGCGATAAAATTTCTTTTGTTTTAGAAATAATTGCTTGTAACGGCAATATATTTTGTGAGCAATGAATCATAATGAAATTGGAGAAATTTTTTCTTTAGCCATTTCTTGCGCCATATCTTTTTCAATATCAAGGTGATCTCTGTTGGCATCAGCTAGGGCCATTTCTATTTCTTGTTTAATTCGATCATACTCTTCCATCTTGCGCTTTAGAAAATTAACAGCTAAACGAGATTTTTGCTCCATGCCTTCGGGAGTTAAGATGTATAAATATACTTTCTTATTTTTATTGTTACGAAAATTTCGCATTTTTAAAAGGCCTTTTTCCAACAAAGCCTTTAATACATAATTCGTTTTTCCAAGAGAAACCCCTAGTTTTTCGGCAAGCTCTCTTTGGCTAATTTCAGGATTTTCCTGAATTTCACGCAAAATTTTATATGTAATATCTGAATCCATAACTCCCCTCAACTGTTCAATAATGAACATTGATAGGAGCTGTCAAGAATTATTAAGCTTTGCTAACCTGTAAATAATCTAATTCAACCGGGGTGGATCGGCCAAAAATTTCCACTTTTACACGTACTTTACCTCGTTCAGAGTCTACTTCATCCACAACCCCTTGGAAATTAGCAAAAGGACCATCAATAATTTTAACAGTTTCTCCTACAGTAAATAAAATACGCGGCTTTGGTTTTTCATCGGTTTTAATTTCACCCATTTCGGCAAATAAGCTCATCATTTCTTCTTCTGTTAAGGATTGTGGCGTACTTCCTGCACCAACAAAGCCCATAACTCCCGGTACTGCACGAATCTTTCTATATAAATCATCATTCATATCGATTTCTGCAAATATATATCCGGGCATGAATTTCTTTTTAACAATGCGTTTTTTTCCACCACGTAGCTCTGCCATTTCGAGCGTAGGAACTTTGACTTGCCTAATTTTATCCCCATCTTCCCAACGAGATTTTTCTTTCTCAATAAGCTTTTTAACCTTATCTTCATGAGAAGATAAAGTGTGAATTACATACCATGCAAAAGCCATTATCCTAACACCTTTGTAATTACTAAACTAATTACTTCATCTAAAAAGTAAATAAATAAAGTAAATAAAATTACAGTAATAAAAACCACTACTGTTGATCGTGTTATTTCGTCCCAACTCGGCCATACAACTTTACGAAGTTCTGCTCGAGCTTCTCTTAAAAATTGTATCATTTTCTTCATATAATCTCCTTATGAATACAGGGCGGAGAGGAATCGAACCCCCATTAGCGGTTTTGGAGACCGCCGTTCTACCATTGAACTACCGCCCTTCATATTATGGCTTCTTTTCTTTATGTAATGTATGCTTACGGCAAAATTTACAATATTTTTTAATGGAAAACTTGTCAGTATGTGTTTTCCTATTCTTTGTTGTCGAGTACCAACGGTTACCGCAAGCTTCACACTCTAGCAAAATTATTTCTCTCATTTATAACTCCTTTAAGCCCGGGAGCGGACTCGAACCACCGACCTACTCCTTACCATGGAGTTGCTCTACCAGCTGAGCTACCCGGGCGCAAACGCGCCTACAATATAGACAGTAAAAACCAAGGTTATGTTTTTAAACAACCTGTCAAGGAAAGACATTACAAGTATTATGTACCCGGAGCCAGTAATTCTCGGTGAAGGGAAAAAAGGCCTGCTCGGCGCAGTTCCGCAGGCTGCGCCGAGGACTGTTTGAGCACGAGCAGGCCTTTTTCCCTATTTTGAATCTAGATGCAGCGATTCTCGGCGGTATGCCGAGAATCGCTGAAAAATTGTAAGCGCTACATCCTTTGCTCCGTTGACAAGGTAAATCCATCTTACATCATAGAATATGGAAAAACCAATCTTGTTTCCTTGTAATCTTAGTAGCATTCCACAGGGATATTCTACTTTTGTCACTTCTGCTGGCATTAAGGATCGTTCTTTAGATGTTGGGATTGTAGTATCCGAGAAAACCGCGAGTGCTGCTGCTTTATTTACGCAAAACCGAATTGTAGGAAATCCAATTTTAGTTGGCCGAAAGCATATGAAAAAGGGAAAATTAAAAGCAATTATTGTAAACTCAAAAAATGCCAATGTTTTATCAGGATCGGATGGGTATGAAAATACAGTTCAGCTATGTGAATTTTTAGCCAGCAAGTTAAATTGCAGGCCGGAAGAAATTTTGCCTTGTTCAACAGGTGTCATCGGGCGTCCCCTTCCTGTTCAAAAGATATTAAAAGCCATAGACAGCTTGCCTGCTTCTTTGCAAAATCCACCGCAGTTTGATAACTTTGCACGTGCTACCATGACCACCGATACCGTTCCAAAATACACATCTCGCAAAGTGGGTAATGCTTCGATTGTAGCCACGGCAAAAGGTTCTGGTATGATAGAGCCAAACATGGCGACCATGCTCTCGTACTTTTTTACTGATGCCGAGATAGAGTCACAAATTTTAAAAGAAATGCTTACTCGCGTTGCCGAAAAAACATTTCATTGCTTAAGCGTTGATAGTGATACTTCCACTTCGGATACCGTAGCTATCATGGCCAATGGCATGGCAGGTAAGGTCGACCTGCAAGAGTTTGAAGAATCACTTTGTTCTATGGCCACGGATCTTACCAAAATGCTAGCGTATGATGGGGAAGGGGCTACTAAGCTTTTTCAAGTTCATATCCAAAATGCACCTAGTTTTCAGGAAGCAAGGGCTGTGGGTAAAAGCATCATTAATTCTCCCCTTGTAAAAACAGCTATTTATCAGGGTGATCCAAATTGGGGACGGATTTTCATGGCCATTGGCAAAACAGGCTTTTCCTTTATTGAAGCCGATAAGGTAAAAATTTTATGGGGGAATCCACCAAAAGAGTATCGTGATACAGAAGAAGAGTTAGCAAGCCTTTCTGCTTACTTAAAAGAAAATGCCATTTTAGACTTGACTGTGGACTTAAAGGCGGGAAAAGAAAAAGCAACGGTTTATGGTTGCGACTTAACCGAAGAATATGTAAGAATCAATGCTTATTATACCACATGAAAAAAATTTTTAAAAACCCTTATTTTTACATTGCTATTTTTATCGGGGGGATTCTTGCATTACCACCACTTTACTTAAAAATTACAAGTCGTGGCTTACTTGCCGACATTGTCTATAGATTTCGGAAAGTAGAAACTCCAGCCATTACGCCGGATATGGCCGGCTATCATCCACCAAAACGGGGTGAATTTAAAGCAGAAGATTATGTGCATTTTAAACTAGAGCTTTTAAATGCACTGAATCATGCTGTAGAAGGAAAAGAAAAGTATATGGAAAACTTAATTTATATGCGGTTTAATATCACCATTCCGGAAATCCAAAAGTTTCGCCAAGAACACCGAAAAGAAATTGAGCAAGCACTCAAAAAAATGCCAAAGTGGCGAAAAAAAATAAGGTTGGCATTGAAAGAAGCAAAACAAAAAGGGACGAAGCATCCCTTTAAAGGAGACCCGTTATAATGAAAAACTTTGTAGAAATTATGGATACTACATTAAGAGATGGCGAGCAAACACAAAATGTCTCGTTTACACCGGAAGAAAAACTTCACATTGCCAAATTGCTTTTAGGCAAATTAAATGTACCGCGTATAGAAGTATCTTCTGCAAGGGTATCCGAAGGCGAAAAAAATTCAGTTAAGCTCATTACAAAGTGGGCTAAAAAAAATAACATGCGAGATAAAGTCGAAGTGCTTGGATTCGTAGATGGGGGAAAGTCTATTGATTGGATTCGCGAAGCCGGTGGTCGGGTTTTAAACTTGCTTACGAAAGGAAGCTTAAAGCATTTAAAAGGCCAACTTGGTAAAACGCCAAAACAGCATTTTCAAGACATTGCGAAAGTAATTCAATATGCTCACTCGCACCGTTTTGTGGTAAATGTCTATATGGAAGATTGGTCGAACGGCTATCGCGATTCCCGTGACTATAGTTATGACATGACACAGTTTTTAATAGAAGCAGGTGCTCGCAGAATTATGCTGCCGGATACTCTCGGGGTAATGGTGCCGAGAGAAGTTTACGAAGCACTTTGCGATTTAACAGAGCGCTTTCCGAATGCGCACTTTGATTTTCATCCGCATAATGATTATGGTTTAGGAACAGCGAATGTATTAGAAGCGATCCGCGGTGGAGCAAAAGGAGTTCATGCCACGGTTAACTGTTTAGGAGAGAGAACAGGCAATGCAGCATTAGAGCAAATTGTACCGGGAATTCATGATCATTTAAAAAAGAAAACCGGAGTAAAAGAAAAGTATCTTTACTTAATTTCTCATGTAGTAGAAACGTTTTCTGGCAAAAGAGTGGCAGCAAATGCACCCATTGTTGGCGAAGATGTTTTTACACAAACCGCAGGAATTCATGCCGATGGTGATAAAAAAGGCGGATTATACGAAAATCCTTTAAAGCCTGACCGCTTTGGCCGGACAAGACAATATGCACTTGGTAAGTTAGCAGGTAAAGCTTCGTTAGAGCAAAACTTAAAGCGCCTTGGGATGGAACTATCACCCGAAAATTTTAATAAAGTCTTACAAAAAATTATTGAGCTAGGTGACCAAAAGAAAATTGTAACACCCGAAGAGCTTCCCTTTATTATTAGTGATGTATTAGATTTGCCCGAAGAAAAAGCTGTGCGCATAAAGCAAGTTTCCATTTTATCCGGAAAAGGGATTGCGCCGGTATGTACCATGAGCATTGAGTATAAAGGAAATGTAAGCAAAGTAACAGGTTCCGGAGATGGCGGGTATGATGCCTTTATGACAGCGTTACGAGCTTGGGCTAAAAAGAATCACATTGATTTGCCAACTTTAAAAGACTATGAAGTAAGAATTCCACCGGGGGGAAAAACTTCTGCTTTAGTCGAGTGTAAAATTACCTGGGATTATCGCTTAATGGGAAAGCAAAAAGATTTTATGTTTTCCGATTTAACGACAAGAGGCTTAAATCCCGACCAAACGATGGCAGCAGTGGAAGCCACGGAAAAAATGTTAAATATCTTATTAGGAAAAACAAAACCGTAAATGCAAACCTGGGCTTTTATTTATAAAAACAGTACATGGGATTTAATTCCCCCCTCTCGAAAAAAAAAGCTAAAAAAAGATTTTCCCAAAATGGCCGAAGATCTATACAATGTACATAAAAAGCATTATGCAGCTGTAAAACATCTTTTACAATTTTTAAAACAGTTTCCTGTGCACATTAAACAAATAAAAAGGCATGAGCTACATACTAAAGATTTTAAAAATACTCATCTCGTCATTACTGCAGGGGGAGATGGCACCTTTTTATATGCTTCTCACTTTTTAGAGGAGATTCCTATTTTAGGGATTAATTCAGAACCAAATTCTTCGGTAGGCCATTTTTGCACGGTTGCCTTTCCAGAAGGGAAAGAAAAACTCGCTTTCTTGCTTTCCAAGTTTTTAGAAAAAAAACCAGTTTTAAAACCACTGTACCGATTACAAATTCACTTAAATGGCAAAGCAATTGCGTACCCGGTACTAAACGATATATTAGTAGCTGAAGAAAATCCCGCCGCTACAAGCCGATTTTTGCTTAAACTCAATAACAAAGAATATAACTATAAATGTTCCGGAGTGTGGATTGCAACAGCGTGGGGATCTTCAGCTGCATTTTCTTCTGCGGGAGGAAAAAAGTTTTCGGAAACCAACCAAAAAGGCGAAAAACAATTTGGAGTCCTCATCCGAGAGCCTTATGAAAAAATCCCAAAACAAGAAAAAATGCGTTTTGTGGTAGAGACACAAAATCTAGAAATTATTTCAAAAATGATCAAAGGTAGAATTTATTTAGATGGCATGCATCGCCAACTACCCTTTGTAATCGGGGATACTCTTTCCATTTCCATTTACAAAAAACCACTATGGCGGTTAGGCAAATAAAATGGCTTTTCTTTCAAGCGTTCGTCGATAATAAAATATGCAACCCGAATGGGAACAGAATTTAAATAAGCTTCGTAAACTTCCAGTAGAAAAAAGGACAGTCCAAATCAATGGGATTTGGTATCACTCGAATCGAGATGCAGTTCGAGAAGCAAAAAGAAACTTAAAGCAGTTTGAGAATTTTTCTCACATTGTATTTGTAGGAGCTGGTTTAGGCCATTCTGTTTTTTTAGCAGAAAAACTTCCCTTTGTTAAAAGTATCTTGTGGCTAGAAGCAGACCCCGAAATTCACTATTATATATCACACTTATATGGAAAGATAAGTAGCAAAAAAATACAGTATTATTTTTGCGAAAACCCTTCTTTAGATACACTCGAAGAAATTCTTCCTTTTTTCCAAGGAAAGCCTGCGGAAAAAACTCTTATTTTTCCACATGCGCCTTCTTTAAAGGCAAGGGCAGAAAAAATGCAAAGACTGCTTTATCGTGTGCAGGATTTAATTAAAAAACGTTCTATCAATCAGGCTACTTTAATTAAATTTCAAAATTTATGGAACCAAAATATTTTATTAAATAGTTATGCTATTTATAAAAGCAAAAGCTTATATGATCTTGAAAACTTGTGGCAAGGACAACACTTTTTAATTGTAGGAGCCGGACCTTCGCTTTCTATGTCGTTAGAAAAAATCCGAAAGTATCAGGACTCTTTTGTTTTGCTTGCTGCCGATACCGCAGCCATTCCCCTTGCTAAAAATGGAATCGAATGTGATTTAGTGTTTGCAGCAGACCCGCAATGGCTAAACGTATATTTTGCACTCAATGAAAAAGTGACTCAATTTGCATGGGCGCTTGACCCTGCGGTCTGCTCAAATCTCGTTCATTTTTTACACAAACACAATGCCAACCTTTATTTTTGGAAAAATCCTTTTGAGACGGCCAAGATCTTTCAGCCAAAAAATGCTTATGAAGTGGCTCACGGTGGTAGTGCAAGCACGAATGCTTTTTCTTTTGCTATGGCCTGTAAGCCGGCGAGCATCACTCTCATTGGTCAGGATTTATCGTTTACGCAACAACTTGCTCACTTAAAAGGTGCTGTTTTAGAAGAAAAAAAGCATGAAGATCGTAGCCGATTCCAAACCGAAGAAATGCATAATTTTAAGCAGTTAAGTGCATTAGAAAAAATCCCTGTCCGTTCTATTACAGGCGAGAATGTATTTACGAATGCAAAGATGAAAGTTTTTATAGATTGGTTTGAAAATCAGGCGCTGAATCATCCTGCTGTAAAAATGTATAATGCTACAGAAGCGGGTTGTCTTTTGCAGGGGTTTGATCATATCCCGTTAGAAAAAATTGTGGAGTTAGGATCTTTTTCTAAAAAAGTAAAAGTCAATCACTCTAAAATTTCTTTTTTTCAAAAAAGTTACCAGTCCATTCAAAGTGATTTAAACCGCCTACAAAAAGAAACTATGTATTTAGCGGATGTGTACAATAAGCTAATGAAAAATTCTAAAAAGGATTTTCTTTTAAAGGAAGCGAGAAAGTTTCCACAAGCAAACCAAATGATTGGTTATGGAGCTCAAAAAGAAATATTAGAAATTACGGAAGGAACGGGGTCAGCGGAAAACGAAACGAAATTTTATGTTGCCTTATACAAAAGCAGTAAGCGCTTGCTTTCGTTTCTGAAAAAAGTTGACGGCTTGTTTCGACAAAAGACGCCGTAAGAGTTTATTCAGCGATACGGCGAAACGCCGTATCGCTGAATTTGAATAAAAAATGGGAAAAAAGTCCTGCTCGTGCTCAAACAGTCCTCGTCCCTCACCTTTTTCTACGAAAAAGATGAGGCACTGCGGAACTGCGCCGAGCAGGACTTTTTTCCCTTAACCAAGAATTGCTAGAGCTTACTTTTTAAAGGGTAGCTACAAGGAGAAATTATGGGATATGCTGAAAGACACATCGGGCCTACAGACGCCGAGCAAAAGGAAATGTTAAAAGTACTTCATCTTCAAAGTTTAGAGGAACTTGTGCAAAAGACAATTCCAAAGAATATTTTACTTTCCGACGAAGAAAAACCAAAATTGCCAAAAGGAAAATCCGAGCAGGAAGTACTAGCAGAGTTACGAGAATTAGCTAAACAAAATAAACCATTAAAAAGTTTTTACGGATATGGCTATTACGGTACGCACACACCTGCGGTTATCCAGCGGGGTATTTTAGAAAATCCAGGTTGGTATACACAATATACACCTTACCAAAGCGAAATTTCACAAGGACGATTAGAAGCTCTTTTAAACTTTCAAACCATGGTCGCCGATTTAACATCGCTACCAATTGCTAATGCGTCTTTATTAGATGAAGCGACAGCAGCTGCGGAAGCCGCTTCGATGATGCTTCGGTTACGTCCAAAGGAAAAAAAGGATGCTAAAACGCTTTTATGTCATGAGGGTATATTTGAGCATACATTAGATGTGGTAAAAAACCGAATGAGTAGATTTGGTATTGAAGTAAAAGTTCTTCCTGCAAAGGAGATACAAAAAGATCTGTCAGCAGAAAATGTTTTTGGAGTGTTATGGCAAATTCCGGAAAAAAACGGGGAACTTTCTTTAGCTGATGCGCAAGAAGCTGTAAAGATAGCAAAAACAAATACTGTACAGACAGCAGCAATTTGTGATATTTTAGCTTTAACTTTAATTACACCACCAGGAGAACTTGGTTTTGATATCGCTGTAGGATCTACACAGAGGTTTGGTGTTCCAATGGGCTTTGGTGGACCACATGCAGCGTATATGGCTGCTACGGAACATTATACGCGACAGATGCCAGGCCGAATTATTGGCATTTCTAAAGATAGACGTGGGCACAAAGCATACCGCATGTCCTTACAGACACGCGAGCAGCACATCCGTCGCGAAAAAGCAACGTCGAATATTTGTACGGCACAAGCACTTTTAGCCATTATGGCATCCATGTATGCTGTATGGCATGGTCCAGAAGGGCTTAAAAATATTGCTAGCGATGTACATTCTTTTGCATCTCGCTTTTATGCTGCTTTGCAGAACAAAGGAATCATTGCAGAAAATACTTCTTTTTTTGACTGTGTTACGTTTTCCTATCCCGAAGAAAAGGCACAAAAAGTATTACAGCAAGCTTATGAAGCAGGCTTTTTGCTGCAATATAACAAGAAAAAACAAACATTTAGCATTAATTTTGATGAAACCACAACCGAAGAAGATTTTAAAAAATTATTA
>RFJE01000021.1 GCA_003695005.1 Candidatus Hydrogenedentota bacterium
CCACAAATGTCCTCGCGGATACCTCAGCCTCGCCTTTGGGTTCTTCTCAAAGTAAAGCCTAGCTGAAATACCTTTCAACAACTGCAGTGCTTTTACCGGCGACAAATTTAGTTTTATCTCAACAACGCAATGTAACGCTCGAAAAGTAATGCACGTTCAGCTCCAAAATTTTTATTCCGTGCAAAGACGCTGCTCTTCTTATGCAAGCACTTACCAACGACGCTGCTCTTCCTTGCGAAACATTCTGTACCTGTACTTAGTGCACCACTCAAAATGCCACATTGAAATCCCAACAGCGTGCTTCCTCCTTTCATATTTTTCTTCATAGCTCCCGCTAATCAAAACTTGCGTCTCCATTTTACCTCCGAAAGATTTATTTAGAACCAGCTCTAGCTACATTTGTTTGCAATGAGCTAAAGTCCAGCTCAACTTTTTATATTGTTTTTAGAATAAAAACTTGGCGCAATTCATTCCCGCACTAAACTGCGGGGATTTCTTGCGCGCGAATTAATTATGGGGCTGGCAACTTTCTAAATATTGCAAACTGATTAAACCCAAACTGAAATCTCTTATATTTTTCAATTTTAAAGCCAGTTTTTTTTGCTAGTTCGTATATCTCCTTCTTTGTCCAATAATGTTTATGTTCCCTTATGTTATCTTTATCTACTATATTAAAAAAGGCCAAGAATTCCAATATGGGTTTAGCTAAGGGGGTAGGTGTAGTTATCCACACTCTGCCCCCGGTCACTAAGTTTTTTTCATTAAACATTTTGAATATTTCAAAAACTTTTTCTTTTTCTATATGCTCTATTACAGCCAAGGCAACGATGTTGTCCGCCTTCCTATATTTCAAAATAGAATGATCATAGTTAACTAAAGTGTAACATTCGCATTTAATATGCCCTCTCAACTCTCCTTTATTCCCCCCAAAGTCTATTACTTTCCCAAGGTTCAATGAGGGAATTTTTTTAAACCTCCATAACTGAAGAAACCTCTCAACTTTGTTTCGTGTATCGATCATACTACATTCTTGAAACAAACAATTTAAATATATTTCTGGATACGTGAAACAATGAAATCCCAAATATCTAGCGAATCCGCCTTATCTAGTTTCATAGATAAAATATTCTCCTTACGAAATGAAACTATTCTACTATTTTTAGTCCTTTTTTTGGGTGTTATTCTGAGAGCAATTGCAGCTATGAATCTCGGCGTCACAGCAGATGACATGCACCATGTCACATTCGCAGTTAATTTTCTAAAGTCAGGAAAGCTGGTTGAGTGGGGCGGTTCGGATGGTCTCTGGCATTCCTTTACAGACCTTATGTATAACTTATTTGGTTATACGCAGATCTCTTCTCGCCTTGCAGCATTAATTTTCGGATCATTAACTATCCTTTCACTCTATTTGCTCTCAAGAGAGTTTTTTACCGAGGAGGTTTCTTTAATTTCCGCTTTTTTACTTGCAATAGCGCCTTTCCACATAAAAAACACTTATGCTGAAATGGATGCAATGGCAATGTTTTTTGTTGTTACAGGAATGTTTTTGTTTATTAAAGCGACAAAGACAGAAAAGAAAAGCTTTTTCGCGATGTCTGGGATATTTTTTGGTTTGGGTATATACACTAAGGTTTATCCGCTGCTATTTATCCCATCCATTCTCCTATACTTCGCATATGTAAAAAAATCCAATTTTAAAATTATTTTATCCAAAAAATACCTCAAATTTATCTTTATTTTCTTGTTTGCAGCAGGAATATTCGCTATCCCTTCTTTAACTCATAACTATCTCTTGTATAAAGATAAAGGATTTATGGACTTCATCTATACAAATACTCTAGGTTTCGGTAAGGATGTGGCGGCCAAGTATTACTCTTGGGATGCTGGATGGAACTCTCAGCGCCCGTTTTATTTGCTGTTCTACGATTCTAATAAAACATACAACGGTAAACCTTGGCTTTATGTTTCTTTAGAGAATATCTTTATAGCAACACCGCTGCTGTTTATTTTAGGATTTTTTGGACTTATTCTTTCGTTTAAAAAAAATAAAAACTATTTTTGGTTTTTTGTTTTTTCTATTATGTTTGCGCTGCCCTATCTCACTCTTAAAATTTTACTGCGAAAACACTTTATTTTTATGGAGATTTTTTTAATTCCAGCAGCATCTTTTTTTCTCCTCAATACAGACAAAAAAGTTGAGGGGAAGTTTAAAAAGAATTCGCTAAAGATTTTATTAATCTTAATTTTCATATTTTCCTTAATTTGGTTAGGAACTCCCAAATCAGGAGTCACACATTTTTACAGCAAGAGCCACATTGCTAAAATGATTGAATTCAAACAAGAAAAAATTCCAAAAAATGCCCTAATAGTCCAAGACAGCAGGATATATCGAGGAAGAATTCATTGGACCTCCCTTGGGTGGCCATATTTGGAGGCTTTAGATTTTTTACAAATTTTAAAGCGCAAAAATGAACTTCCGGGAGAAAAAATCCCAATTGAAGTTTACTATTTTGAATGCGTTTATGATGATTGTGGATGGGGAACTATAAAAAATCAACCAGCGTTTAATGCGACAATGGAGTCTTTGACAGGGCAGTTTTCTTCCCAGGGACGTTTAATAGAAACAATAAGGGAAAGGTCGGCTCAAGAAACCCATATCCCTTTTATTAAAGAGGCAAAACTAGTCGATGCCATAAGAATCTACAAAACAACTTTAGTTTTGCCCACATCAATATTAGAAATATCTTTGCAGCCGAAGAAGTGGTTTTTATATGATATTGGTTATGAACCAAAAGAGAAGCAATTTGATTATTATCAAACCCATAACATTCTAGATTCTTTTCTTGACAGAATAGCTCATTTAATAACTAAACTTGCGCTGTTTTTATCCTTATTTTCTATTGTTTATATATTTTATTTAGTTATCGAAAATGGCTAAAATAAAAAAACTATCTATCATAA
>RFJE01000214.1 GCA_003695005.1 Candidatus Hydrogenedentota bacterium
CAACAAAAGAACAGAAGAAAGTTTAAAAAAAGCAGCGATTGTTTTAGAAAACATTCTCGTTTCCGAACGGCAATATGCTAAAAATGACCCCTATGTTTTAAGTTTATTAAGCGTAATTTATGCTCACTTTAGCTATCGATCTTGGCATTTTGGGGTAAAAGATTCAAGCAGTATTAAAAGAGCAAAAGAACTTGCACAAAAAGCCTATTCTGCTAAAAAAATGGCATCTTCGGCCAGAGCTTTAGGAAACGTGTATTTAATTCTAGGGGATAAAGCAAAGGCTTTAAAATACTTAAAGGAAGCCAATAAAGGAAAGAAAAAAAGTGCCGAGACATTATATTACATAGCTTGTGCTTCTAGCGGATCTTTTACGGATGCAAACTCAGCAGCTGGTAAAAAAATCCGTGAAGCGTTAAAGGTAGATCCAAAATTCTTATGGGCACTTGAAGATATGGTCATGGACTATCTTTACAAAGGCAATGTAACACAAGCAGAAGAGTATCTTAAAAAGCTGGAATCGGCACATAGCTCTCACCCTGACTTACCTTTTTATAGGGGACTGGTAGCTTTACATAAAGGAGATAAAGACTCCGCGAAGCAAGAGTTTCGTCGTTATGCTCAGATGAATCCCGATTCTGATCTTACTGGCCGTTTGCAACCTTTTTTACAAACTGAGTAAACCGACATAACAAAGCCTTGTCGGCTTGTCTTAAATACAGGGACTTGTCTTTATGCGCGAGAAAAAAGCTAGCTTAGGCTCAATATACTTTGTTATTTTTTTAGACATGCTCGGATTTGGGACGTTAATTCCCGTGATCCGAGATTTTACAAAGCTCTTAATTGAAAACTCTAAGATGGATACTGTCCACTTTGCCACATATTCTGGAATTTTAATGAGCACTTATTCTATTTTTCAATTTATTTTTGCACCTATGCTTGGAAGACTTTCCGATCGCTATGGTCGGAGGCCTGTTTTACTATTCTCTGTATTTGGTAATGTTATTAGTTATTTTATTTGGGCCATTAGTAATTCATTTTGGCTCTTTTTAATAAGTCGTGTTATTAGTGGAGCAACAGGTGGTAATATTTCCGTAGCCCAAAGTTACATTGCAGACGTAACAACACGCGAAAACCGAGCGAAAGCCATGGGGCTTATGGGAGCGATTTTTGGACTAGGTTTTATTTTAGGTCCTTTTTTAGGTGGCGTGCTTAGCAATATTGACATTTCTCATGTAAGTATTTTTGGAATTCCTTTTAATCGCTTTTCTATGATTGGCATTTTTACGATGGGATTATCCATCATTAACTTAGTATGGCTTTTATGGAAAGTAGCAGAGCCTGAAGTGAAAAGGCCAAAGTTTCAGTCTTTGCGGCAGTTAATTAATCCTGCGGTTTTACTAAAAGAGTTTCGCAATCCGGATTTAGGCAAATTGTTTTTAATTAACTTTTTACTTTCCATTGCATTTGTTCATTTAGAGTCCACTTTATCTTGGGATTTGCTCGATAGATTTAAATTAGACACAGAAAACACGGGTTACTTTTTTGCCTATCTTGGTATTATTATGGTGATAGTACAAGGGGGAATTTACCGCCGATTTGCTAAGACAGGAAAAGAAGTAAGCTTAACTCATTTTGGTTTAGCACTCACAGCTCTCATGCTTCTTCTTATTCCCTTCTCTTACCCTCTCGCCCTTATGATGGTAACCATTGCTCTTTTAGCTTTAGGCATGGGTTTTGCTAATCCCTCCATTACAGCTCTTATTTCATTAAGGGCATCGGAAACAGAGCAAGGCTTAAGCTTAGGGATTAGCCAATCCTTTGGTTCACTAGCTCGCGTTTTAGCCCCTGTAACAGCTACTGCACTTTATGATAATTTATCTCATTCTGCACCGTTCTTATCGGCAGGTGGGTTTGCTTTAACTGCGTTTTTAATTGCACTCACCCTAAAAAAAGAATCATAACAGCGCTTCTCGGCGTTTCGCCGAGAAGCGCTGAATTCGCATTAAAAAACAGGCCAAAAGGTCGGCTAGTGCTCAAACAGTCCTCCCCCTCATCCCTCACCTTTTTTACGTTTTGTCACATAAATGGCGTGCATTGCTCTCATTTAAGTAGAAAACAAAATCTTGTTCTACCTTTGGGAAAAAAGGTGAGGGATTCAGGGGTGCGGAACTGCGCCTAGCCGACCTTTTGGCCAATAATCAAGATTTTCTAAAGTCATAACGTATCCTTTACGAGTCGTCACAAATTTAAAAAAAGACTCGTGCAAAAGATATTTATTTGGGGTATGGGTCTTTTAGGGACATCTCTTGGCCTAGCTTTGCGTAAAAAAGGCATTCAAGTAGCTGGGGTTGTCCGAAGTGAGAATAGTCGAAAAGTACTAAGGGAAAAAGGTTTTGCCGAAGTGTACTTAAGCCACGAAGAAAGTATATGGCAGGGGATCCTCTCTTCAGACGGCATTGTATTTGGTACACCCGTGGATGCTATTTACCCTGTATTGGACATGTTGTTAGACAGGCAACTACCCGATAATATCTGGATAACGGATATGGCTTCCACGAAAGCCGAACTGATGCAAAGGGTCGAAAATTTAAATGGCAAGTTACTTTTTATAGGATCTCACCCGATGGCTGGTTCGGACTTAACAGGACCGGAAAATGCACGAGAAGATTTATTTGAAAATGCAACCGTCTTTATGACGCTTTCTACAAAAATTGCCGAAAAAACATCCCCCGCACAATATCACCAATGCGAAAAAGAAATTACGAATATGTGGGAGCTTGTGGGTGCACGTACTTGGCAAGTATCCTATGCTATTCATGATAAATGGGCTGCTTATTTATCCCACGGGCTTCATTTAGTATCTTGCATGGTTTCACATTTGCTAAAAGATATTCCAGAAGTTTTACAATTACCAGTCAATCCTGCAGGTGGTAGTTTTCGAGACATTACTCGTGTAGCTGGAAGTAATCCTGCTCTTTGGGATACTATTATTTCCTCGAATCAGCAAGAAGTGATTGAGTACTTAAAGTCCTTAGAAAGTCTAACACATAAGTGGCGAGTATCCATGGAAAAAGATGCTTTTCCTATTCAAGATATTTTTAAGGAAGCAGCAGATTTAAGGATGCAAATTTTAAAAACAGAAGATACGACAGAGAATAAGTAAGAATTATGAAACAAGTTTCGATTGATTTGCCTGGGGATAAATCTCTTTCACACCGAGCCGCGATTTTTGCTTCGATGGCAAAAGGGAAATCGCGCATCAAAAACTTTTTAGCCGCAGAAGATACACTGCACACTTTAAAAGCTTTTGAAAAGCTTGGAGTAAATATTCAGCAAATCAATAAAACTGAGTATAAAATAGACAGTTTCGGTTACTCTTCTTTTCAAAATAAGGTGGCGGACATTTATGTTGGCAATTCAGGCACGGGCGCTAGACTGCTTACAGGACTTTTTGCCGGCACAAGTGGAATACAGGTTACATTAGACGGAGATAAGAGTTTGCGCAAACGACCGATGAAGAGAATTACAGAACCGTTAATGGCAGCGGGTGCTCATATCGAACCGAGCGATCATTTGCCTTATACGGTGTATGGAAAAAAACTTCTACCAATTTTTTGGGAAGAAAAGCTTGGATCTGCACAAGTAAAATCGGCATTAATTTTAGCGGCCATTGCTTCTCAACAAAGCATTCGTTTAGAAGAAAAAAAGCCGTCGCGCGATCATACAGAAAATATGCTTCGCTATGCGGGAGTTTTCTTAGAAAAAGAGCCGGCAGAGGAAGGCTATATAATTGAACTAGAGCCGGATCAGGTTTTAAATCCAATGGAATATCATATTTTATCCGATGCTTCTTCAGCAGCTTTTTTTCTTGTTTTAGGTTTACATTTGCCGAATCTTCAAATTAAAGCCAATCGTGTTTTGCTCAATCCATATCGCATTGCATACTTAGATGTTTTAGAAAAGATGGGTGCCAAGTTACATATTCAAAAAATTTCAGAACAATGTGGCGAACAAGGGGGACATATCACCACGTTGCCATCGGAATTAACGAATGTATCCATATCTTCCAATCTTATCCCTGCTTTAATTGATGAACTTCCTATTTTAACCATTGCAGCCGCTCTTTCAAAAGGCGAGTTTTCTTTTCGAGGGGCAAAAGAGTTGAGAAAAAAAGAATCCGATAGGATTCATGCTCTTGTTACTAACTTACGTATACTTGGCTATGAAGTGGAAGAATACGAAGATGGACTCTCTTTTATTGGGAATCCAAATTATATACCAGAAAAGAACGTAAAGCTGAATAGTTTTTACGATCATCGTATTATTATGTCGTTTGAAATTTTTCAAGCTATTGTCCAAAAAAGGCAAAACGTCACTTCGACCTTTTTATCGTTTGATGATACTAGTTGGGTGCAAACAAGTTTTCCTGAATTTTACTTTATTTTACAAACAATTAGCTTGTTAGATGACTAACATAATTTTTCATTTTTTCGGCTTCGGCCTCGGAAATTTTTCCTTGTTGCTTTAGCTCGTCAATCACACCACATAAAGAATCGTAAGGATTTTCTTTTCGAAAAAACCTTTTCCACCGACGCTTTGGACGAGATAAAGAAAGACCATATAAGTATTCTCTCATAGCCCGCTCACGAATGGAAGGGATTTGCATGGCTAGCTCATGAAGCCTGTTTTTTAATTCCTTTTTTGAATCCGTATGGCATTCCAATAAATTATGCATCCCTGTTTTTGCTCCAATTTTTGCCTCACAGTTAAATTCCTTTTCTTTTACATTATATTGGACTTGGTATACAGCTGGTCTTTCGCTAAATAAATCAATACAAAAGGTAAAAACAAGATTATCACCAATATGCTGATTCCACTTCTCTCCTTTGCGAAAATTGCCATATTCCACAAGAGATTGATTTTGGTTCTCTATCTCGTTTTTAATTTCATGGTAAAGGTTTTCCATAAATTTAGCAACGTTGCCTTTCCCGAAAAAGCGTTTGAACATATTAGCTTCATTTCGTTTGTTAGGCATTTTGTCAATGAGTCTAGGACGGTAGAGGCTTGGCACAAGCCAGCAATTCTCGGTGAAAGGCAAAAAGGATGTTGGCGCCAAACCTAACGTACGCTAAAACTATCTCGTTAAAAAAAGGACTCCTACGTTTTATAAAATATTATTTTGCTTTAAATCTTCTTCCGAAAGACCAGTTGCCTTTAAAATAAAGTCTATTTGAGCTCCAAGTTCTTTCATGCGACGAGCAGTTTTCAGTTTAGCATTTATTTTTCCTTTTTCTATTCCTTCTTTTATCCCTTCCTCCTTTCCTGGCGCAATTTGCTCAAGCGTTTTTTTTACTTCTTCGGGCAAAATTTCCGTTGTAC
>RFJE01000215.1 GCA_003695005.1 Candidatus Hydrogenedentota bacterium
ATTGGACCACAAGCAAGCATTGCAAACCTTAGCGAGCAAGAGGCAAAAGATATTATTGCATACTTGCGCAGTTTAGCGAAATAAAATAGGCGCCCTTTGCGGCGCCTTTTTTAAGGAGAGAGATGGTATTTTCAACGGCAACATCCATTGGAGTACAAGCCATATTTGTAATGGTAAACTCTAACCCGGAGGCATATTATTCTGTCCGTGAACTATCAGACACTATTGGATGCTCAAAAACTTATTTAAACAAAGTTTTAAAGGATTTAGTAGAAGTCGGGATTTTAGTATCGAAAACAGGTCCTGGAGCTGGGTATAAACTAGCAAAAAGTCCAAAAGATATTAAGCTAATGGATATCATATCGACTTTAAATAGTCGGCAGTTTTTAACTGACTGCTTCTTTGGACTTGGTAAATGCGACGAAGAAAAACCATGTCCTTTGCACGGAGATTATGATGATTTTCGTAATCATATTGTGCATAAGCTTAGTAAAATGAATATTGTAAAAGCAGTAAAGCTAGGTTGGCCGCAACTGATTATGGAGAAAAGGGAGTAAAGTACTAATTATACGATCCCTGCCTTACGCGAGGCAGGGGGGGCTTGTCCCCCTTTATGAAAAATTAAAAATAAAAAAGGAGACAATGATGAAAAAAATAATCATGTTTATGATTGCAGTGGCAACCATGACAGTGTATGCACAAGAAACAAAATCAGATGAAGCAAAGCAAGCACCTGCGGTAGAAAATTCCTTAACAGGAATTAAAATCAATGGGATGTTGCGCTTGCGTCCCGAAGTAAAAGCAAATAACAATTTTGTTGCAGGACAGCCAAATAATCTCGAATTTGTGGGTTCTAAACTTTGGCTGACTGTTTCAAAAGAATTTAAAGATGGCAGCAAAATGCTTGTAACGATTCAAGATGCTCGTGTGTTTGGCGACGAACAAAATGGTGCGTCGGGATTAAGCACAGCTAATGAAACGCAAGCACTCGATGTGCGCGAAGCATACGTGGATTTAGCAAACTTTTTAGGTTCACCCCTGAACTTGCAAATTGGGCGGCAAAAACTCATCTACGGAGACCAGCGCTTAATTGGTGGGTTAGATTGGACAAATGTCGGTCGATCTTTCGATGCCGCGCGACTAAAATGGGATACAAAAACCAACTCCCTGCATGCATGGGCGGCAATTTTGACCGAAGATAATTCTAATGACTTAAAAAATTGGAATGGAAATAATTCCCGCGAGCAATATCTTTCAAGCTTATACAATACGTATAAAGGAATCAACAACTTATTTCTCGATACGTATTACATTAACAAAACCGATCAACTTAATAACTATTATCTGCACACATTAGGCTTGCGAATTACAAATCGCACGAATAAAGGAAAAGCAAGCGGAGATTTTGACTATACACTCGAAGCAGCGTACCAATTGGGTGATAAAAATAAAAATACAAAAATTTCTGCGTATGCGGCAGCTTTGGCGCTTGGTTACAAAATTGGTTTAGGTGTGCCTGTTCGCCTTGGAGCAGAATTTGACATTGCAAGTGGAGATAAAGATGCCACTGACAATAAATACGAAACTTTTGCAAATTTAGTGCCAACAAACCATCTTTACTATGGTCAAGCTGATTTAATCTCGTGGCAAAATATGCTTGCGGGTAACTTTAATTTAACTTTCTTTTTTACAAAAGCCTTTTCCACAAAAGTTGCGTACTGGTATCTATCTCGACTTACCGAAAAAGATGCCTGGTACAACGTAGGTGGTGGAGTGGCGAGTGCCTTAAGCACAAATACAGAAAAAGAACTGGCCCATGAAATTGATGTTACGCTAAAATACAAAGCAAGAGAATATTTGTTCTTTGGGGCAGGTTATTCCATTGCACTTCGTGGAAAAGCCTTAAAAGATGATGGGCGAAATGGGGACTTCCATTTCGCGTACATCTCTTCCACAGTGAAGTTTTAAAATCTGTGAGATGAAACAAATCTTCTCGGCTTTTGCCGAGAAGATTTCATTGAGAATTGCTGAGCCGATTGACGACAGGTGTTTTCCTAAAAGCTTGCCGTATGCAGCTAAAAAAGGACTATAAAATTGTAGTTACCTCTGGTCCTACCCGTGAATTTATTGATCCAATTCGCTATATTTCTAATCCATCCACGGGAAAAATGGGGTATTACATTGCGAAAGCGGCTGTAAATTCCGGCTTTCCTGTAACTTATATTGCCGGACCTGTAGATTCGGAGTTTGCAAAAGTGGATGAAGCAACAAATATTTCGGTGCTTTCTACTCAGGATATGCTTGATGCTGTTTTGAAAAGCATTACAAATAATTGTGTGTTAATCATGGCTGCTGCACCCGCGGATTATAGACCGGCAAAACGGTATGAAGTTAAAATGAAAAAAACAGATTCTCCAGATATTCATTTAGTTCCTAATCCAGATATTTTACAGACGGTGAATTTATATAGGGATGCTAAAGGCATCCGAAATTTACATTTAATTGGCTTTGCCGCAGAAACTCATGATACCGATAAATACGCATTGGAAAAATTGCAAAAGAAAAATTTAGATATGATCTTTTTAAATGATCTTACAAGAAAGGACTCTGGATTTGGTGTAAACACAAACCAACTAACGGTTTTTTATCGAAATGGTAAAAAAGAAGTATGGCCACCTATGGCCAAAGAAAAGCTTGGTTATCAAATTATTCGGGAAATCGAACAGTGGTTGCCATCATTATAGCTCTTTTTGACGAAGCTTATGAGTTAGTCCGAACGCTCTCTTTCCAAAAAAAAGATGGGGTTTATTATTACTATGGAAACTTACAAAATAAAAAAATCGCTGTTTTTTTATGTAAACCAAGAGTCTCCTCGTTAAATAAGGTAAGACGCTTTTTATCTCTTTACCCGTATGAAGCAATTGTAAACATAGGTTTTGCAGGATCCTTAAAACCTTATTTGCAACAAAAAGAAGTGTATTCCATCTATCGCATTCAAAATCACGAAATTCCGTATATAC
>RFJE01000216.1 GCA_003695005.1 Candidatus Hydrogenedentota bacterium
CGCAAAAAGCAGCCTATTAAGCGAAAAAAGTGACATTACTTTTCATAAATTTTTAAAATCTTGCTAAAATAGGCAAAAATAAGACATAATCCCGTAATTTTTTTCTCAATAGGGAAAGATTAAGCGCTTACTTTTGACTCAGTAATAAAAAAACACTTGCAAGCTCGTTTCTTAATTATGATACAAACGTATGGAATATGCAAAACAAGTCCAACCATCTGGTTATTACTCAAATGAGTGGTTAGAAAAAATGCGCCAAATCGGGGATCCGATGGCAGACAGGTTGATGCTTTTTTTTAAAGAACAAAATATTCCCCCTGAACAATGGCTAAAAACAATCGAAGTGCAAGTGAACAAAAAGCAACCGGATTTTATTGAGTTTTATGATCAAGTAACTCATGTCCCCGAATGGGCAAAAAAGGAAGATTTACAATTAGGTAAACAAGCAGGGTTACGTTACTCTATTTTATCTGGATTAGCCTTGCTAGGCGGATCCTTGCTAGAATCTTACAGCGCCTCAAAAGGAGCAAAAGTTCTTATAGCTACAGGGAGACTTAAAAAAGATGTGCTGTTACGTCTTTTTGAAACAGCTCAATTTTGTTATGAAATTGTCAAAAGCCAAGGGCCTTTTCCAGGCGAACCTGCATGGCGATTGGTAATTTTTATACGTCTATTGCATGCATCGGTTCGTTACGATTTGCTTCGTAAAGGTTGGAACTTAGAATATGGCTACCCTGTAAATCAAGAAGACTATGCCGGAACACTGCTTATGTTTTCGTATGTATTCCGCCGCGCTTTAAAAAAATTAGGAGTTGAATTAACATTGCAGGAAGAATCATCCATGCATTTGCAGTGGAGATATGTTGGATATTTATTAGGAGTTCACCCTGACTTGCTAACGAAGAATTTATCCGAAGAAGTAGAACTTTATAGAACGATTAGTGCAAGGCAATGCAATCCAGATGAAGATAGCAAAACGTTAGCACATGCGCTCGTAAACGCGGTAGATGGTTCAAAACCTTTTTACTTACCAAAGGAAGCTCTATATGAGTTAGCTCGAATTATGATTGGGAATGATTTAGCAAATGCATATCAATTTCCTCGATCTACTTTTTGGGCAACTTTTTGGCAAAGTGCAACCTTGCCAAATCGTTTCTTGAGCTCATTGAGTTTAAAAGTTGATTCTTTAGACTATATTTTTCAAACGGGAGGCGATTGGATTACGCAACAAATTATTCATGCGGGCTTACAGGGACATAGCTTTTTACAAAGAGCAAGCGCATGAAGCCGTTTTTTCAGTGGCCTGAGGTCGACTTATCCACAATTTTCATTGCTATTTTTGTGCTATGTCTTCTTATTCTAACCTATTATCTATTATTTCGCATAACAAAGAAAAAGGAGGCTCAGGAAGCCTATTGGCGAGTGATAGAAAAGTGGTTGCATAAGCGAAGATTTACATCAGAGGAAATTAAAACCATAAAAAATTGGCTCATTGCTTTACCGAATCAGGAACTAGCAGAAGCTGCTTCGGATAAAATGACGTTGAATAAAATACTAAAAAGTTATATTATAGAAAGTCAAACAATGAACCCTGAACAGCAATTAAAGATGTTAGAAAAATTAGCATTCCACGCTGCCGCCGCACGTGAAATTCACAATATAGAGGAAGTGTATCCAGGAGACTATGTTTCGGTAGATTGGCAAGACCACCATTTTTTAGGTATCGTTGTCAAAGAAGAAAATTCTCGAGCAGCTATTCGTATTTTGAAAGGGAGTCTTCCAAAGCATGCAGAAGGGCAAGAAGCAACCTTACATTTTTTTAGGCCATTTGCAGGTGGTTTTCGTATTTCCGGAAAAATTGAAAACATTCTAAATGGGGGACTTATTTTCCTTGGAGATGGAGCGCAAAAAGAACTAGAAACCACTGTTAGTCTACCTGTAGCTTTAACAGTCGAACTTTCTTATGGCGGCTATATTGGATTAGATAATAAAGATACGCTTGATAATTTTAATCCACCAAAGCCAATTCGGGTAGAAACCATACAGATTTCCAGTCGAGGCTTTGTGGTCAACCTAGAGAAAGAGTATTTAAATTGGCTTGGACATTCTCATATTTGGGAAGCAAAAATTGCGCTGCCGGTCGATAATGTTTCTGTGCAATGGATTGAGACAAAAGGATATTTAGGGGTGTTAAACAAAGCTAAATTACAGTTCTTATTTCGCTTTCTCGAAATTCACAAAGATGATAAGGAAAAGCTTAGAAAGTATTTGCTGAGGCTATTAGATAAGAAACTTAACCCCCCTCCCAAAAAAGGCTAACTCTAGGCTAGCGATTCTCGGCGAAACGCCGAGAACCGCTAAATTAACATTAAGAATAGACCAAAAAACTTGACGCGCAGTCCACATTCGGAAATAGAAAATATGAGCTTGCTTTTTAGCATCTTGTTAATTGTGTCTTTCGTTTTAATTTTACTCGCAATGGTCAATCCCTTTGCGTATCTTTCTCTTGTTTTGCAAGCCCTTTTTGCAGCCGGTGCTTATTACAGTTATCGTAAGAAAAAAGAAAAGGGAAAAAATACCTTTATGGCATTTGTTTTATCTGCGTTGCATAGTTTAAACTTACTGATTGTCATTGTGTTTTTCTTTTTTATTGCCTTGCCGTCAGCTGAAAAAGGAGACTTGCAAAATGTAGCGGAAGGAATTAGCAAACTTGTGCGAACGAAATTAGGTTTGCCTATGCCATCCTTTAAGGAGGAGAGCAAAACATCATCGGAAAAAAGGGAAACAGGTGTTCCCGAAGTAGAAGACCCGCCGGAATTACAATGAGATTAAGGAGGAAATATGAAAGCATTAAAAATTACAGGGAAAGTTGTTTTATACATTGTGTTATGGATATTACTTGTTGTTAGCTTGCTTCCGCTTGTACAATGGTGGGCTGGTCTTTTAGCTTTACTCGGGCTTGGAATTTTGTATGGAATCAAATACTGGTGGAAACTAAAATTAAAAGAAGTTAGTTTTCAACAATCTCCTTGGAAGACAGTCTTTCGTTTACTTGTAATTACTGTTTTCTTTGGAGTATTTGCTCATTTAACTTGTGCTGCATATTCGTCAATAAGAATGTCTGAATTTACAGACGATGCTCACAAGGAAGTAAAAAAAGTATTTGATTCACTCTCTCAAGAAAAGAATAAATAGAGGGAAACCAATGCAATTAGCGGAAGAGGATATTGCCTTATTTTACAAACTACACAACGCGTTACTGGCTTATACAAATGCAAAATTAGGTGTAATCAAGGAGGGTGATTTATTCCAAGATAATCAGCGGGACCATTTCAAAGACAAAGCTAAAATTCGAGAAAAACTGTACCATCACCCTGAATTATTTGACGCTTTCGTTGCTGAAAATCCTGCAAAATTTTCGGCAGAAGAGCTAGAAATCATTGAATCTTGGAAAAATTTTATTCGAGAAAAATTTATAATTTTTCGTTATTTAAAAAATTATACCATTTTTCTTGATATTAACAATCCCCCCAAAGCATACGGTGTTCTCTCGCTCATTACCCCTTTGCCGGAAATGTTTGAGCAACGCTTACCGATTATGGTTGAAGCGACTTTATTACCATTTAAAGATAAAATTATTTATGATGGGATATTAGAGCCTTATTTTGTCTCTTTTGGGGGTGGATTTCGTAAAATTCTAAATGCTTCATACCAAAAAGCAAAGTTAAATTTTGGCATTATTACTTCTTTACCATTTTTACAAACAGAACCTAAACAAAATGATGCAGAAAAGCTAAAATTTTACTTAAAAAATGAGCAGAATCGAGAAAGATACTCGGAAGAAATACAAGAATTAATTCAAAAGGATGAGAGTCTTTTTATAC
>RFJE01000217.1 GCA_003695005.1 Candidatus Hydrogenedentota bacterium
GAAGAGGTATTTACAAAGGCAGCCTTGTCTAACATGACATCTCCACTTATAAAAATAAAACCTGTTTTGGAGTCAATAATGACTTTAGCACGAGGTTGAATCGAAACCGGTGTGTTTAATAAAGAAGCAATGGTTTGTAATGAATTTGCACTTTGCTTGAGTTGAACACGGATCCTTCCGCTAGCTGTTAAATAAGCTGTATCAATCCCTTCTATTTTTTTCTCGTTTACAAGTTCTTGAATTTTTTGTAAAATAGAATAGGCATGTGAGAGAGAAAAATCCTTTAATACAAGCTCAAAATATTTTTTTTGGTTTGTGTCTGTAAAAACATAGTTCGTCGGAACTTCTTTTTCTACAATGGCACCGGCAGGCAAATAAAAAGTTCGCGCTTGTTTCGAACGGTAATCTCGGCCAGAAAAAAGCTCATAGCCGGTAAAACTATATCGACTTCTTTTTATGCCATTGCCAGCTGCCTCGGGATTTAAGAGTACCCCTTGTGCAACAGCATATACTTGACCATTGGCTGCATAAAGAGGAGTCTGTAACAGGACTCCACCATTTAAGGATTTTGCATCCCCTAATGCAGAAACATGTACATCAATTTTTTCACCGGAGGATACAAAAGGCGGTAACGAAGCTGTTACCATGACAGCCGCTGTATTTCGGTATTTACCCTTAAGGGGAGCTTCCACTCCATAGCGTTTTAGTAAGCTTACAATGGTTTTATTTGAAGCGCTGTTGCGGCTATCCCCTTTGCCGGCAAGGCCAGTAACGAGACCATAGCCAATCAGTTGATTTTCTCGAATACCATAAACCGAAACCACTCGATCTAATGGAATTTGTATGGCAAGAATAGACGAGCTTATGAGTATAACAAAGAGTGATAGTTTTTTCATTGAGAAAGCCCCCCTAGTATTTCCCGTAAGTATTGAAGTAAAACTCGATTTCTATCGGCTTCCCTCAATTCCTGTGGATTATTTGGATCTAAATTAGCGCGTTTATCTTGTGGTCTAGGCGCTTCCGTTACAATGCGCAAATTTAAATTTGCAATTTCAGAAGATGAAATGAAATCTTTCTGCAAAGCTTCTCTACTGACCTGACCCGTTAAGGTAACTTGTAATGGAATTCCATTGACATTCATTTGCTTACTGCCACGAATAGCAAACGTACCATCAGGCTGAAGTTTTGCAATTTGTACAGCCATTGAAAAACGAAGGGTTCTTCGCAGTTTTTGTTGTGATCGACTTTCTGTGGCTCGTGTTTTGCTTTGGTTGGAATCTTTTAAGAAGTTTAAATTATTTACATCTGGCTTTAATACCATTTTAAGTTTTCCATCTATTTTACGTCGGCTATCTAAATTACCAACCATCTTTTCTTGAATGTGCACCGTTACAATTTTACCAACATAAGGCTGCGCTTGGTACGGGTTTTGATCTATCCATAAACTTTGTGAATATAGAGGTGCCATGATCCCTATTAAACTAAACAAGCAAAGAAATTGAAAATAAATCATTCCCTTTTCAATATCGGCAAAATAGGAAATTTGTAAAGAATAGTTTAGAATTCCAATTTTAGTAAGTGCTTATTTATTTCCTATATTTAGGAGGGGGGGACACCCCCCTGGCTTCGGCCGCGAAACCGTTCTTCGAGTTTGGCTTCAAAATAACATTTGTGTTCCAAAGTTATTTTTCCGCATTAGATTACTGTGCGTTTTCCATCCTGTCAACCGTCTCATCACTGCGCGTCCTTCGCGACGTCCACGGATGGACTAGTGTCGCGGGCGCATGGATGCGCAGGAGCGACCTACCCCCCGAGCGGGAGAGCTAGAAAATTGTAAAACTCATACTATACGATTCCCTACTATTGCATTTTACGCTTAACTTTTTTAGCTGTTTTCTTCTTTACATTTTTCTTTTTAACGTTTTTCTTCAGGGCTTTCTTTTTAATGTTCTTTTTTTTAGCAGTTTTCTTTTTGGGAGTTTTTTGGGAGGCTTTCTTTTTACGAGCTTGTTTTTTTGATTTTGCTTCTTTCATTTTATACTCTAACTGGGAAATTTCTTTTTTGCTCATTTTCGGTAACTTCATTTTTTTAGCAAGCCGAAATAAAAGGACTGTTTCTTCGGCACCTAAATCTTGCATTACGGATAGAGCTTTCTTCATACCAAAAAAGCGTACAAGTAAAATTAAATTCTCGGTACCTAAATGGGGAATTAGGACTTCTAAATCCTGTATTGGGCGCTTACTTAAAAAAAGCTTAATCTCTTTAGCTGTAAGCTCAAGTGCAAGTTGCTTTACTTCGTGAATGGGGATGCTCTTTAAGAGAGAAAATAATTTTTTATCTGGGATTTCTTGAACAAGCTCAATGGCTCTTTGCATGCCTAAATCTCGCATTAAAAAATAAGCTTCTTTTCCTCGAATGATTTGGATAATGGAAATGGTTTTTTTAACAGGAACTTTGTTTAACCAATGAATTAAATCATCACTTTCTAAATGGGTAAGTAGATACACTAAATCTTCAGATTCCAATTCTTGAAAAAGTTGAATGACTGTATGTTCGGGGATTTTTTTTAAAATAACAATCGATTTAGAAAGGGGGGTTTCTCGTAAAACAAAAATAATTTTTTTATGGTCTAATGCTTTTGATAAGCGTATCATTTTATCGGCAGGTATCCGAGAAATAAGCTGAAACGTTTTTCGTGGACCAAGTACATTTAAGTACTCTAATCCCCTTGCTAAAGCCTGCCTAACCATTTTCTTCCTTTAACATCAATAGCACTTTTTTTAAGTCGTCGGGAGTATCCACACCAATGCTATCTTGTGTGGCAATATGTAAAAATACAGGAATTCCATTATATAAAAATTTTAACTGTTCGAGCTTTTCTGCATGCTCTATCTCGGGGGAAGGCAGCGACTTTAGTTGCATAAGTGTATTACGGGAATAACCATAAATTCCAATATGCTTATAGGCGATTCCATACTCAAAATGATCGCGGAAATAAGGAATGGGGGATCGCGAAAAATAAAGAGCACGTTTGTTTTTATCCATGACTACTTTTACTTGATTAGGATCGGAATAATCATCCGCATTGTGAAATGGGAAACAAGCCGTTGCCACCGAAGCACCTTGCTTTAATAAATCGACTACCCCTCTTACTGTGCCTACATCTAAAAGTGGCTCATCTCCTTGGATATTTACATACGCGGAATACAAAGGCATTTTTTCTGCCACTTCTATCACTCTTTCTGTTCCACTATTATGTGTAGGAGAAGTCATAACTACATTTCCGTCGAAGCGAACCACTTCATCATAAATTTCTTCGCTATCCGTAGCCACAATGACTTTGTCGAAACAATTTGCAAGTTGCGCTCTTTCATAAACGCGGCGGATCATAGTTTTACCCTGAATGTCAATGAGAGCTTTTTTCGGAAAGCGGGTAGAAGCAAGCCTTGCAGGAATAACGCCTAATACAGAAAAACTCATGATTCTGTGGGAGTAGAGTAGGTCTGTCCTAAAAACTCTTTCATTTCTTCATCGGTAAGTTCAATTACACCGCCATATAAGTATCCATTCTCTAACTGCTCTTTTAATGCAACCGAATAACAGTATGCTTCCATAATACAATCTTTAATAGCTTTCCCGTTGAGCCTTTTAGAACCTTCTAAATTTTTATCAAAGGTAATGGGCTCATCCATATTTGCTACAATCTTTTTTTCGCCTTTCATATCCGCAATGAGCTTTGCTAAATTTTTCGTAACATTTTCCATGAACTTGCGAATTAAAGCTCGTGTATTCCTTGCTTCTACATCGACACGACTTTCTGCTTTCGTTTCCATTTTTGATTGCTCAATGTAATTCGAAGACATTTTCGTGCTTTTAATTTTTTCTAGCTCTTTCCTTGCTTCTATGTACTTTTCAAATGCTCGGATAATATCACGAGACTCATTGTATAAATCTGTTAAAATTTGGTGATAGTCAATCTTTAAGCCCGAAGAATAATCTACGTTTAGCTTAATTTTATTTGTTGTTAAAACAAAACTGTATTCCTGATCAAACTCCATAAAAAAGAGCCATGCTAAAAATACCTTATCGTTATAGTTTAAGTTTTCTGTTAAGCGATTTGTATCATACTTTTTTTGCATTTCAGGTGGAGAAAGCCTCTTCATTAAACGAAAGCCATATTCGTACTCTTTTGTCTGCATGACAGGGGAGGACTTTTTCTCTTCTTGTTGCTTTTCTTCCGTTTCCTCGGTAGTTTCTTCGTCATTTACTTCTTCTTTTGTCTCTACTTCCTGAATGTTAGAAGCAATGGATGTATCTTCGCCACGCTTTCTTCTACCAAGTCTTTCATCATTTTCAATACCAATGACTTTTTCTAAAAGGGGAGAAAAAGGCGGATAGTCTGTTTCATCTGCAAGGCAGATTAGCTGAAATAACTTCGGAAACGCAACCTGAAAAACATTTTTTATATTTTTTGGAATGCGTTTTTCTTTTTCCGCTAAATGCTGTAGGAGAGTACTATCATCCGATTCTTTTTTAGCAATTTCAATGGCCTGCCGAAATGCCTGACGCAATGCTTCTTGGTAAGGATAAATGTAATATAAGCGAGCATAAAACTTTTTTAAACTTTCGCTAATTGCAGAAATGGCCACAAATTGATTTTGATACTGCTCTGCTACGGATAAAAATTCTTGGATAGCAGGCTCTTTGTGCAAACTATGTACTCTTTCTAATACTTCCATATAAAGTGGATTTTTTTTATCGAGCTTATTCGCAATGACTTTGCCTAAATTTACATCTTGCAAAAAAAGCTCATTTCCTAATAAATTAAACTCAACAATTGCTTGACGAACTTCTAATGCAATAAAAGCTAGAAATTTAGGCTTTACACTTCTTGTAGAAAACGGAGCAACCCCTGCCATAACACAGCGAAGCCGAATAAAAAATTTAGCCATCGGTGATCGAAGTTTTTTAAGAGCTTTTTCCCGTTCCGCTTTTTCTTTGGCTTTCCTCTCGGCTTCTAATCTTCTACGCTCGCGGTAAATCTCGCTGGGTAGTTTCATTTCCCGCGCAATAGCACCTCTCCCTGACTTTTTTGCTCGGGCTCGCTCTTGCATGGCAGCTTTGTCTAACTCACGTAATTCCCGTTCGGATAAAACTTCACCGCCTGCTTCGCGAAATTTACGCAGCATTTCCCGACGCTCTTCGTCGGTCATTTTATCGGCGCCAATGGCTTCCCGTGTATCGTCAAACTCAAATTTTGACGGCATGCGTAAGAGTAAACTCTTGCCATACACTGACAAGGATTTCTTGAGGCTTGGCGGGACATGGATGTTCGAGCCAAGCCTCGCGAAACGCAGAGAACCGGTACCCCAAGATAAAGTTGACGGCAATTCTAAACTATGGTTTTTGGTTTTGTGCCAGCCATCATTCGAATCCAGGATTTGCCACCCATGCCGCAGGTGGTTAGTAAAATTTTGCAGTTAGATGAAAACAATGTTGAGCTATCATCGGATCAATTGCAAGCTCTTGTTTCGGTGGATCCGGCCCTTACGGCTAAAATTATGAAAATGGCCAACTCTGCTTTTTTTGCTCGATCTCGAAAAGTAAGTACATTATCGCAAGCCATTACTCTTTTAGGTTTTCGAACGATTAAAAGTTTAACTTTGCTAGTTTCGGCAAGCGATTTGTATAACGCAAAAAAGGCAAAAAAGAAAATCCGCAAAGAGCTTTGGATGCGATCTGTGTTAGCGGCATTAACAGCAAGAGTGTTAGCGGAAAAGGCAGGGAAAAATCACATTCGAGAGGATTGTTTTGTTACAGGACTTATGAAAAACGTAGGTCGCTTAATTATGCTTTTGCACGCGCCGGATGCGTATGCAGACATTTACAGTCATAGCGAGAATGGTTATAAGGAAGATACTTTACACACATTAGAAGAGAAAGTTTTTGGAATTACTTCCCCCGAAGTTAGTCGAATGGCATTACAGGAGTGGAATTTCCCCGAAGTGGTGATCCAATCGACCTATACTTCGTTTAAAACACCTATTGAATCCCCCGAAGATATGAATCCTATTCATTTGCTTACCATTTTAGCGGAGAGGTATGTTTTTTTTAAAAATTTAACGGGTACGTTTGATTTACCGGAGCCGGAAAAAGAAAAGCTTTTAGCTCTTTTTGTTCACGATGCTCGGACCTTAAATTTTTCTCATGAAATTTTTGAATTTATTTTAACCGATCTTTACAAGCAAATAAAAGAGGATGATTTTTATCATTTTACGAGTGAAATTTTTTCATTATAATGTTTAATTTTTTGGCCCCTTAACTGAATAATGATTCATAATAAGTAAAGATAAAAATAGCATTATGTATGCGGATAAAAGGCAAAATATATGTGATAGGGGTTGTGGTGCTTGTTTCATGTGCTAAACCAGGGAAAGTAGAGCTTAAGAAATCGGCATACGGCAAAAGAATTGGGTCGGGAGTTACGAAGTTAGCTTGTCCCCCCGGCGCACAGCCTGCTACAGATTGCGAAGATGGAGGACCGAGCCTGTATAAGTTTTGGGTCCAAAATCGCAAAGCTGCTTATGCGGGATCTTTATCCGCGTTTTACGAGGTTTCTGCTGTTAAAGTGGCTGTAAGTACTCATTATGTTCTATATCGGGATTTTAGTGCATCCATTTCGACTTCGCAAGCAAATTCCATTTTATCTGCGGTGGAAACCAATTTTACCAATTTAGTGAATGCATATGGCGATGGTAAGTTTCCTAATATCCAAAATACAAATCGCGTGGTTATACTATTAACCGACATTTTAGATGATTATAATAGCCTTACGAATCCGAATTTCATTGCAGGATTTTTTGCACCTCGCGATTTATATGCAGATTCTTTAACCTATGCTCTTTTTACCGATCCGGCGACTATTTCACAATATCCTACCGATTTTGTAAATAAAATTCGGGGACGATCGAATGAAAACCAAATTTTGTATTTAGACTATAATCCGTTTTTAAATGGAAATGCATATGGTGGTGATACCACAAAAGCCGAAAACCTTTTTAAAGAAGCTATTATTCACGAGACTTCTCATTTACTAACATATTATAGAAGAAATATGCTAGGAGGGTTGTCCGACCACGAAACATGGATTGCAGAAGGTCTTGCCGAACAAGCACCCGTTTTAACAGCAGGGATGATGGAAAATGTAAAAGAAAGGCTCTCGCAAGCTGCCCGTGCTGATATACGTGCCTTTTTAGCTGTCTATCCCTCTCTTTTTGATGTGGAGACTCTTCCGCAGCCTATTGCAGGGCTTGTTCAATCTCATTTGTTTTTTGAGTATTTGCGTCATCGTACCGGCAGTAGTGGAGAAAATCTTGTTCGTCAGGAAATTACAGTTTCTAATGGCGGGATTTCTGGTCTTTCTTCCGTTATGGATTCCATATTTTCTTCCACGCAATCTTTTGCTTCTTTATACTCAGATTGGGTCATTACGAATTTTTTAATGATGACAGGTCGTACGCTAGTCGAATATAAAGAAAGCTTATCGGGTGCACCTGTAAATTTAGGCAGCGGTAATTATCCCTCTCGAGGATATGACTTTACATACAATGGAGTTTCCATTGAAAAAGTAGGTGGCACTGGTGTTGCCTTTTTAAATGGATCTCTTCCTTTAAACTATGCTTCGGGTTCTAAATGTTTACCACCGGCCTCTTTTCTATATTTTTCTTACACAATTCCCACAGGAGCTACGGATTATAATCCCGCAGCAGAAGGTATGGATTCGAATTTAAAGTTAGCTCTGGCCGATATTAACACCGCCTCTCAGGCAAAAGTTACGCTCATCCAACCTTCGGATACTATCCCTTTTTCAGATAGTGTACAGTATCCCGTAGGCAATCAGTATATTTTTATGGTATGGAATCCTTTAACCACAGGAAGTTGCTTATCCACTGGAAATATACGCATGGATAGCCGTAATATTGCCTCCTGGGTTGGTTCGGGAAGTGGTGGAACCTGGAAAACCGATCCGGGAGCTTACGAGGGAAAAAATGGAGGAGAGTACCAACGGCCTTCGGGCATTGCTCTTTACTTAACCAAAAAACAAGGTGGCATTAATTATCTTTATGCAGCGGATGAGCTGAATTGGGGAGTATCTCGTTGGAATATGGATACTGGTGAATTTTTAGGTCGAATGGGATCGCCAATCACCCAAAGCACGGATTATAATTGCACGACGGATAATTCTTCTTTAGATGGATGGATTGCCAATACAACCAATATTTATGGCCATTGGTGTAGGCGTAGCTTTCAAACACCGAAAGGGCTTGCTGTTGATTCGGAAGGCAATATTTATGTAGCGGACTATGATAATGGCCGGATTGTCAAACGGGATAAAGACGGAAAGTTTGTTGCCTGGCTTGGCCATCCTACGGATGATAAGTGGCAGTGTGAGCCCGGAAACTCTTTTCCCGAATGTCGCAACATGGGTACAGCAGATCCGATGCGGTTTGACAGCACAAATTTTCCTAATCAATCATCCGATGTAAAAATTTTAAACCGTCCTCATGATGTTGTGGTTCACGAAGCTGCCGAGCTAGAAACCACTACTGCATTAGTCAATGGAACATATAGTAATAGTGATATCACCATCCTTTTTGATGGCTTAACAACGGCAAATGCTATTTTGCCCGGACATGTCATTTCGGTGGGTTCAGAGAAAATGAAGGTCGTAGATGTTACATATAATCCGGATAATGTTTCTGGAAGTTTAACTGTGTTGCGGGGAATTTTAAATACCACAGCAAGTTCCTTGTCGGATAATAGTACGATTTCGCTTTATAAGTCTTATCTATATGTTAGCATTTATTTGTCACATCGGATTGTTCGTCGGAATTTATATACCGGACAGCACGAGGGTTTTATTGGCAATGGAGTATTTAATTGGAATAAAACCATTACGCTACAAAGTGCCACAACAGGTACGACGGCTGGATATTTGTTTAATCCAACGGGCATGGCTCTTATTGATTCGGGTTCCAATCGATATCTTATTATTGCGGACAAAGGCAATCACCGAATCGTGCGTTGGCCACTTGATGGTGCGCAGGATAATGGAACACAGACTTTGCGATTTTTAGGCAATTCAATTACCGGATGGCATAGCACACCATCTAGCCAATATGGCGTGGATCTTTATGGAATGCAATATCCACAAGGGGTGGCTTTTTACAACGACCCCGCAGATGGTAAGTTGTATTTACTGGTAGCCGATACAAATAACTACCGAATTAGTCGGTATGAGTTTAGCACAGGAACTGCAGGCGGTTGGATTGGAGGTGGTTTTACAGAATGGAATTTAGGTACAACGGCACCTACTGGAAATCCAGCTCAATTACTACCACCGGAATTTTTAGAAGAGCCGAAATTTATTGTAGTAGGGGAAAAAGTAAATACAGGAAGTAAGCATGACTATGTGTATGTAAACAATCACTTTAATGCACGTACGGTGCGATTTAATTTAGATTGTGTATTTAACAATACGGGAGGAGATTGTAGTGGAGATTAGGCCTTATAGCAAGTGTTACAAAAGGCAAAAAAGATTAAGGAGGACAAAATGTTCATAAGAAAAAAAAGTAGCGTGATAGCGTCACTTTTCATGGCAGGATTCATTGCTCTTTTTAGCAATGCCTGTGTCTCGCAAAAAAAAGTGACGGAGTATCAAAAAAACAAAATGGCGGATGCCGGTGACTCATTAACGTATGAGGAACTCGTAGCGGCATTAGGAAAAGAAAAAGCTGATATTTACTGGAACAACCTTGGGCAAGATACACTGAACTTATTATCTTATGGTGCTGGGGTTTCGAATGTAATTCAGCTTATGAATAATGTATCAGATCCATACCGCTTAATTGCACTCATTGGAAATGACTTTGCTGGAAGCGGAGCAACTGCCACGGCAACAGTTACCGGTGGTGTCATTACAGCTGTGAATTTAACAGCAGGTGGATCGGGATATACGAATCCCCCGAAAGTTATTATTACCGATGCTACGGGAAGTGGGGCTAAAGTCCGCGCAACCATTAGTGGGGGAGCAGTCACAGGCTTTGTAATTGATGATGGTGGAACTGGCTATTCGGCAACCCCGACTGTTACAATCCAGCAAGGTACTGGTTTAGGAGCCATGCGCATTTTGCAGCTTTTAAACCGCATCGACTTTTATGCAAATTCAGCAAATGGTACTCGGTATGATGGTACAAACCCTGACGGACAGACCATTACTCGGATGTCGACTTTTGTAAATTGTATGAACTTTGCAACACCGATTGGGGGAGGATCCGACGAGCTATCGAGCAAGGTCATCCCGTTTATTGATGGCTTATCGGATAGGACCATGTCGGGAGCAAATGACACAGCAAACCTAGATAAAGTAACAAAGTTATTAGCACATGTCACTTCGGTAAACCAGGTTTGTGACTTAATGAACCAGCTTACAGCAACAGCTGTTTTAACCATTATGACGGATGTCTTAAATGGAGTTACTGTAACTGACAATTTAATTGAGGTAATTGATAAAGTAACTGATACTACAAAGCTAGCTTATGTGATGGAAAATGTAACTTCTGCAAATACACTCATTACTTTAATTAATGGAATTGATAATGCTGGAAAACTCGGGAACTTAATCAATGAAATGGAAGATAATACTACCTGGACAGGACAAGTAAATGGTCCGCAACAATGGGGTAATCCAACCCCAGGCCAGCCTTCGGGGCCTGATTCTGGTATGGTGCGCCTTGTCAATATCATCAATGGTACAGCAACAGCACCCAATCCAGATAAGCTTTTACAAATTATGAATCAGGTAGATACCGATCCTGATGGTGTCGGGCCACTTACCAATATGACCAAAATGATGCGCATTATTACAGATCTCAATAATGCGAACGACTTAATTACCGTCATTACCTCTTTAGCAGATCCAGGAATCAATGCTGTGCCTTCGCAAAACTTAGGTTTAATTGTAGAAAACATGCAGGTAAGCAGTGTGCCTAAAATGGTAACGCTTTTAGATGGTCGGCGTAATGCTTTTACGGGCTATAGCGCTACGCAGCAGCCTGCTTACTTAGGCTATCTTGTGCAGCTTGTCAGTCAGTTAGATCAAGTTAAGGAAGGCCCACTCAAGGTAACCAACATTGTAGATGGAGTAACCAACATGGAGAAAATGATCAACATCGTCTATGATGTGGGACAAACACCACTTGCAAATTGTTCCAACGGGGGTGCTTCGCCAGCCAATGGAGAACGATTAGCACAAGTTATTAACGACATTGATAAAGCTTCTTCCGCGCCGCCGAAAGATCAGGCTGTAAACACGCTCGTTTACTTAATTGAAAACGTGGCAGATCCTAGCAAAATGGTGTCTATGGTTTGTGGGATTACGCCTACGAATCTTTCTACTTTAGTGAACGAAGTGGCTTGTGTTTCTCAAGCACAGGATGGATCTACCAATAACTCGAATTGTAACACTGCTGATGGTACTCGAGATGCCATTGGTGCAACACAAATTGCCGCAGGTCGTAAGATGGCCAATATTGTGGATAATGTTACAGATGTAAATGATCTAATTTTCGTTGTGAACAATGTATCCACAATTACAAAAATGGCGGCTTTAGTCAACCAAATCGATATTGGGAATGGCACAACCACGGGTACAGCACGTGTGGCTACTATCATGAACAATGTATCGGTAGAAGCCAATGCATGGAATACAACGCCAACCAACGATGCTGCTACACGAGGCACTTCCACAGGGATGGGTAAACTCGTGAACATGATCGAGTATGTAAATGATCCAACGATGGCCTCCATGGCACAGCTCATCAATGGCATTGACGGTAGCTTGCTAGGTTACCTTATCCTTGGAAGTGGTACCACGGCAGGGTCCACAAACTCATCGAATCTAGTAGGGTTGGTCAATGCCATTTTAGCGGACGCTACTGTAAGCGTAACCGATATGGTGAATATGATGACTTCTCCATACAATTTAGCAACCGATACTACGGTCCATGCGAATCCGGCACAAATGTATGGGGATATTCTTGGAGAATTAGTAAATACACTTAACCCTGCTACCGGAACAACAAC
>RFJE01000218.1 GCA_003695005.1 Candidatus Hydrogenedentota bacterium
ACAAAACCAAATTGCTCGCCAATGGCAGAAAAAATAAAGTCATTATACCATTCCGGCATATAAGGTGAATCGCCTGCTGTCATATCAGCGGAACCAAAACCTTTGCCTGTCCACTTTCCCGACCCTAATGTAATTAAAGAATGGCGAAGCTGGTATCCAGCGCCCTTTGGAAATTTATCTGGATTGGCAAAAGATACAACTCGAACAACCTGATGCGGTTTAAAATGAACAAACTTGCGCACAGTCCAGGAAGATAATAAAGCTAATGCTAAAATAAGAGTAAGTTTAGAAAAGTTTTTTGCAAATTGAAATCGATTAAAAAAGTAAATAGCAAAGGTAGCGCCGGAAAGTAAAAGGAAAATTCCGGTGGATAGTAACACAGAAAAATCGTTTTTTAGAAAGTCTCGTAAAAAGTTATGATGTTCCTTTAAAACTGCCATTTCGGCCTGGTGAAAAATTTTTAAATTTTCCGGCTTTGTTAAAATTTTAATGGCCCACTTCGTTAAATCCGAAACTTTTGCACTCACCCCTGCTGCTAATTCCGGATGATCCACAAATCGCCAAGTTTCAAATTTTAAAATGCGAACTGCATCCGCAAGTTGATAATAATCATCTTTAAGCCATTGAACAATAGAGTCTGTTAAAATAAAGCGTTGATACTCTAAATACATGGGAATAAACATCACAGCAAAACCAATCGTGGCAAAGCCTAATAAAATACTCACATTGGCACCTGCTAGAAAAAGAAGCACAAATAAAACCGGGATAAATAAAATAGCATAACCTAAATCCGGCTGAGCCATGACAAGCATGAGAGGTATTGCTGTAATTAAAAAAGGAATAATAAGCTCTTTAAACTTGCCAATTTCTGTTTCTCGTAAGACTAGGTACTTACTTAAAGTAATTACAAGAGCTAGTTTCATAAATTCAGAAGGCTGAAATCCAAAACCAAAAACTCGAATCCAGCTACGAGCGCCTTTTACTTTCGTTCCAATAAAAGGAACTAATACAAGCAGGAGTAACAAAATACCAACGCCGTATAAAATCGGGGAATATGCCCCAATGGTTTGGTAATTTACATACGCAAGCGCAAACATAATTAAAAGGGATAGAAACAGGATGATTGCTTTTCGTGTGGCCAAGTTTTGCCCATATTCACTGCCACCGGCTAATGTTATAATCCCAATGAGTGATGCAGAAACTGCTAATATAATGCTGAACCAATCTAAATTCTTCATCTGCTTGTCCTCGGAATCCCAATATTCTTTAGATCGCTTTGCCCATTCGGTGATTTCTTTTGCCCTTTTAGTTTCTTCTCCCAAAGTACGAAAAGCTTCGCAGCAATCGGGGCAGCCGATACAGCTCCTCCGATCCCACGCTCTACAAATACTCCTATCACAAGTTGTTTTTTTATAGGCTTATCCAAAGGGCCGATACCTATAAACCAGGCATGCTGTGTTGCATTGGCAAATCTATCATCCGATCGCGTTTGCACTGTTCCTGTTTTCCCCATCACAAGAGGCATGCCTTTATAACCAAACGAACCACGTGCCGTTCCTTTCTGCGTCACAAGTAAAAGACCCTCTTTAATTACTTTTAAAGTAGAGTTGGAAATCGGAAGCTCATACAAAGGCGTTGGCTCGATCTTCTCCTTTATTTTATCATTATCCGCATAGCGAATCTCTTTAACTAAATGCGGTTTATACACAATCCCGCCTGTTGCTAAAGCAGCATAAAAATCAACCATTCCAATTAAGGTAGTTTGGATAAAACCTTGTCCAATACTTAAATTTACCGTATCCCCATCAAACCATCTTTGGTTGAATTTCTTTTCTTTCCAAAGAGGCGAGGGAATAAAACCCGCAATTTCGCCCGGCAGGTCGATGCCAGATAAACGATTCAACATAAAATAGCGAGCATATTTAATGATAGGCTCACTTCCAATATGGTAGCCAAGCTGGTAAAAATAAGCACTACAACTATTTTGAATGGCCGTAACTAAATTATTCCAACCATGCTTCCGCCAACAATAAAATTCAGCATCCGGTAAACCTTTATAAGTACTTTTTAAAACAAATTTACCCGAACAAAAATAACGGGTATTCTTACTTGCTCTTTTTTCTTCTAAAGCTGCTAGTGCTACTAAAGGCTTAAATGTGGAAGCAGGGGGATACTTTGCCGAAATAGCGCGATTTAGCTCTGCTTGCTCCGAGGCAATTTTTAATAAATGCTCTTTTCTTTGTTCGGCATCACCGGAAACTAAAATGTTCGGATCATAAGAAGGAGAACTGGCTAAAACATACACCTCTCCTGTGGCAGGGGCAATTGCAATTACAGCGCCTTTCCTCTCCTTTAAATGCTCATAAGCAAGTTTTTGTAAATCAGAATCAATGGTTAAAATTAAGTTATTTCCCGGGATAAAATTCTTAAAAACTTTTTGCTCCTCGACATTACCTCGTGCCGTTTTTAACTGAACAATTTCTCCGTCTTCCCCACGCAAAATCCTATCGTAATATAGCTCGAGTCCATTTTTCCCAACTTTCTGATAACTTTTTAAACCGGCTTCAATATCCTTTTTACTCGGCGGGCCAATATATCCCGTAATATGAGCCATTGCTTCTCCAAAATTATAAAACCGAGAAGTGGACTGGCGAATAATAAAGCGAGAAAAAGTAAGATAGTAATCTGCTAAAATGGTTTGCTGTCTTTCTGTTAAACCATCAATTAAAACAATTTCTTCGTTTTTGCGAATTTTACTTGGGGTAAGTTTTGCTGTCAGTTCACCCTCTGGAAGGTCTAATTTCCTTTCGAGCAACTTCGTTAAACGAAACAATTCTCCTTTTTTAAAGTGAGAAGGTACCACTACTAAATTCAGGGTGGCTTGGTTCGATACAATTCGTGTTGCAGTTGTCCGAGACTCGTAGTACCGATCAAACATTTCGCCTCGGGGTGCAGGCAATGTAACAACTTTTCGGATGACCCGCTGCGAAAGCTCATAGTACTTTTCACCATTTAAAACTTGAATTGTAAATAAGCGAGCTACTAAAAGTAGCATGGTTAAAAAAGCAAGTGTTAAGTAAATATATAACCTTTTTTGCAGGCGCTGCCACAACTTAAATTGCTGTGCGCTTTCTCTCATCGTATATACCGCGGTGTTGTGCTAGTATGCTCTTCTTGTGGTAGTGCCCACTGTAAAAGTTTAAACCAAAATGCACCAAAAATTCCATTGTATAAAGCTTCCGGAATGATGATACTGACAATGGCTTGCGCACTCATTGCGCTATGAAATAGTGCCACGAGAAAAAAGGTTAAAAAGCCTTTTGCTAAGCTCAAAAAGAAAAGTAAAATCATTAATATCCAAGTCCCTTCTTTGTTAATTTTTGGCGCAATTTTTCCTGTAAAATAACCAATAAGGGACACTGGTAAAGTGTGTGTACCAATGTAGTAGCGCACCTCTGAGCTACCTAAAGCACTGCCTCCTAAGTTAATATCTTGCAGCAAACCACCTAGAAAGCCCACCCAAATACCGGCAAAATCTCCTCGATAAAGCGCAATGTAAACAGTAAGGATTAAAATAAAATCGGGTTTAATTTCTCCTAAACGAAAAAAATCTACACTAGACTGCAAAAAGTAAGAGACAAAAATTGATACTAAAATAACAACTCGCTCTAATATCATGGTTCTTTTACATTCTCCTCAGTAAGTGGCGGAAAATCATCCGCACTGATACTTTTATCTTTTAAGATAATCTCTACAAATTCCAAACGCTTAAAGTCAATAGCAGGAATGACTTCGGCTTGCTGGTATGAGCTCAATCTCTCTATTTTCTTGCCAATGTAGCCTACAAGTAGTCCTTTTGGAAAAATTCCACCTCCTCCGGAAGTGACTACCTCATCACCTGGTTTTAAAAAAACCGATAAGCTTAAATACTTTATATCGGGTAAATCTTTATAGGGACTTCGACCTTCTAACTGTGCCCAATGTCCCGATTTTTTTAAGCGAACCCCTAAATGAGAATACTGGTCTAAAATAGGTAGAATTCTAGCAGACCCTGGATTTACTTGAATCACTTTTCCTACCACTCCCTGGATGAATTCTTCTTTTTTTTCTTTTTTCCCATTTGGTAACGTCTTTTCTACAACTCTTCTCTGGTAAGCTACAACCGGCATATACGGTTTAATGCCATCTTCTGAACCTTTATTGACAATAATTGTGCGAAACCAATTATCCGGATCTTGAGAGATAACCTCAGCTTCGAGCATTTTCCATTTCGGTGGCACAGGCAAGTTCAAACGCTGACGCAATTCTCGATTTTCTTTTTCTAGTTCTAAAACACGAAACTGCAATTCGCGGCTTAATTTTACTTCTAGTTTTAATAAATCCCTTTCTTTGCGAAGAGTTTCGTATGAAGAGTAACTATCAATTAAACGGGATAGTCCCGATCCCACAGAATGAAACGTTTCCGTAAAAAAATCTAATATCTGACCAAAACTGCTTACCGATCTTGCTAATATATTGGATTGCCAAATTAAATTCCCAAGTGAAAATAAAATAACAAAAGCTAAAGAAAGCCCTGACTTATACTTCGATAGTACTTGTGCCAGCATTTATCATTTGATGTTGCCTTTAATGTACTTTAATTCTTCGAGATATTTACCCGTACCTAAGGCAACACAGTTTAATGGATTTTCCGCCCGAATGACAGGTACTCCGGTTTCTTTCGCTAAAAATGTATCGAGCCCTTTTAAGAGTGATCCTCCTCCCGTCATGACAATACCTCTTTCTACGATGTCTGCGGCAAGTTCAGGTGGTGTTCTTTCCAAAGTTCTTTTTGTAGCTTCTAGAATTTGGTCAATTGGTTCTTTTAGTGCTTTTCGAATTTCATGTGAATCAATTGTTAATGTTCTTGGCAAGCCAGACATAGCATCTCGGCCTTTCAGCTCAAACGTTTCGGCTTTTCGTTCGGGATTAGCATTGCCAATCGCTAGTTTTACTTCTTCAGCAGTACGCTCCCCCACTATTAAATTGTACTGCATTCGCAAGTAGCGCATAATAGCCTCGTCAAACTCATCGCCACCTACACGAATACTATCTGCAATCACCATCCCACCGAGAGATATGACGGCAATCTCCGTAGTGCCGCCACCAATATCAATCACCATGTTACCTGCAGGCTCGTGAATTGGAATGTTTGCTCCAATGGCTGCTGCGAGTGCTTCTTCAATGAGAAAAATCTCTCTAGCGCCAGCTTGCTCTGCACTTTCTCTTACAGCTCTTTTTTCTACCTCTGTAATTCCCGATGGCACTCCAATTACAATCCGCGGTTTGACCAAGGTTGTGCGGTTATGTACTTTATTGATGAAATAGCGAATCATTTTTTCGGTGGTTTCAAAATCGGCAATAACCCCATCTTTCAGTGGTCGAATCGCTCGAATTTCGCCAGGAGTCCTCCCCATCATTCTTTTTGCTTCCTGACCAACCGCTAAAATTTTTCCTGTAGCAGCATGGACTGCCACAACAGATGGCTCCGATAAAACAATCCCCTGTCCTTTGACATACACCAACGTATTTGCAGTGCCTAAATCGATGCCCATGTCATTTGAAAATAATCCGTGTAACCAATCTAAGACCATATCATTTTCCGCACATTTTAATCCTGAGTCACATTACAAGGCTTATTTTTAAGACAGGCTGACAAGTAATAAAAGTTGAAGTGTTACCCGCAAAGCGGGCTTGGCGAGAACATCCTTGTGCCGCGAGGGTTGGCTTAAGTTCCCGCCAACCCTCAAGTCTTCCTTAGAACCAGCGATACGGCGAAACGCCGTCTCGCTGAATTAACAATAAAAATAGGGCAAAAAGGCCTGTCGTGCTCAAACAGTCTTCCTCCCTCATCCCTCACCTTTTTTTCAATTGTCACCCTATCTGATAATCGAAGTTGTCTAAATTTTCGTCGCATAGGTTCTCCTTTAAAAGTTTGTATGTGTTGTTACGAGAGCCTATGCGACTTCTTACATCAAGATATTGCATTTAGAACTTGAACCCGTGACCCTCGG
>RFJE01000219.1 GCA_003695005.1 Candidatus Hydrogenedentota bacterium
AAAATTTCTTTTTGCAGGTAAGCATACCGTGCAATTTTAATTTTTAGGGTAGCTCGCCGGCGGTTGTTTTTAGCATTGCTCGGATGATCACTTTTTTTGTCTTTCCGGTATTGTTCATATCTTTTTGCCATAATGTCCTCCAAAAAGAGTTTCTACCCTATAATACCAAAAGTACCCCCTTTTTTTCAAAAAAAGAGATATTACTTCGAATAAAATTTCAAAAAGGCACAAAATTAGCTAGGAATAAGACATAATCCCGCAATTTTTTTCACGAGGGAAAGGTTTGAGGCTTACTTTCATGGTAAGCGTAAAATGTGGTGCTCATGAGCATTACAGTTGATGCGGATTGTACAATTTTCGAGTTCACCCGCTCGGGGGGTGGCGGAGAATCCCGCAGTGAGCGCACGGCCGCACGGAGTAAGGACATTGTTTTCTGTTCATAGAACTCATAATCTATTATTGTGAATCGCAAAATTTTGCTTATGCTGCGCGAGCGTCCGCGGATTCGGAGCCAGGGGGGTGTCCCCCCTCCTAAATATAGCAAAAGATTAAGCGCTTACGAAAAAGAGCTAAAGAAATTTTTCTTTACGCCGAAAATAATTGTGGAAATACATTACACAGGAAGGTGCCATGTTAGCAAACGCCTATGAAGCTTATAAATCCAGCCAGGTCGAGACCGCAAGTCAGCAAGAGCTGATTGTAATGTTATATGACGGCGCAATTCGTTTTTTAGATGAAGCTGCTAAAAATGCGGATGATTTTAAAAAATATGACATTGTAAACCGAAACATTTTAAAAGCGCAAGACATCATCACTGAACTTATGTTGAGTTTAGACATGGATAAGGGGGGAGAAATTGCGCAAAATTTATTTAACTTATATGCTTTTATGAAAAAAGAATTGCTCGAAGCAAACATTGAAAAATCAAGAGAAAAAATAGAAGGTGTAATTAAACTGTTAAAAGAGTTGCGCGAAGCATGGGCACAAATTAAAGTCGAAGCAGAACCGCTTCCCGAACAAAAAGAATATAAGGGTTTTGTAGCAGAAGGCTAATGGTAGAAAATATCGCAGAATATAGCATAAACAAATTAATCAAGCGTTATATAGAAGTTCTTACATATTTAAGTAGTCACCAAAAAATTCCAAAAGCTGATTTTGAAAAAAATGTTCGAGAAAAGCTAGAAGAAGTATTTAAGCTATCAAAAAAATTGCCACAAGGTTCCACCAGTGTTTATGTTCAGGCCAAGCTTATGTTTATTTTATTTTTACAACAAAAAGTTACCGCTTTGCTAGAGAAAGAATCAGAAAGATTAAAAACAGCCTGGCAAACATACAATTCTCTTTAACTTTAACTTTTGCGAAAGAGTTTTTTTAAGCGAGTAAAAAAAGAAGGTTTTTTTGCTTTCGTTAGGACCGTTCTTGGCATAGTTGCTGCGGGATAAGCAGGTACCTGCAAAACTTGTTTTTTAACTTGGGGTGTTGTACGGTTTTCTTTTTTGCGGACAGCTCCTCTTTTTCTAGGATGTTTTCTTGGTATTGATGCTTTAACACGGGCTTTTTGTTTGTAAGGCTTCATTTTGTGCTTATGTCGATCGGTATGTCTTGTTCTATGCGTTTTTTGATTTAGACGTGTTTTCGGGATGGTAACTTCGTTGAGCTTAGCAAGAAGCTCATCGCGAGGCTGTTCCACTGGGATTTTATATTTTAAGTATGATTCTAATTTTTCCAGTTCCATATAATCGGCTTCGGAACATATACTTAAAGATCGTCCTTCTTTTCCGGCTCGGGCTGTTCTACCAATGCGATGCACATAATTTTCTGGATCTTGCGGAATATCAAAATTGACTACAAGTTTTACATCATCAATATGAATCCCTCGTGAAGCAACATCGGTAGCTACAAGCACTTGAAATTTCCCCTGCTTAAACCCTTCTAACACTTTTTTACGCTTTGCCTGACTTAAAACAGAAGAAAGACCTTCAGCTGCAATGCCATTGGCCCTTAAGGTTGCTGCAATTTGTGGTATGATGTGTTTTGTATTGCTGAATAAAATCACAGGAAATTGATTTTCTTCCTTTAAATATAATGTGATGTAAGGCAGCTTTTCTTCCCGAGCTAAATGAATGAGAGACTGCTGAATTTTTTCATGCGTAATTTGTTCTGGGTTTACAAAAATTTCAACAGGATCTTTCATAAATTCCCAAACAGAGTACATGGCCTCATAATTTAAAGTAGCCGAAAATAAGGATATTTGTTCTATAGGAATTTGTCTTAAAATGGTTTTTACATCATCGAGAAATCCCATATCTAGCATTCTGTCGGCCTCATCGAGTACGACAGTTTTTATCCTCTGCACAGATATGGTTTGTGATCGTAAAAAATCTAACAGTCTACCAGGCGTGGCTACAATTAAAGCAGGATTTTGTTTTAAAGCTAATTTTTGTTTTTCGTAACCTTCCCCACCATAAATAGCAGCTACGTTTTCCATACCTAAACGCAACGCTTCGTCTTTTATTTGGATGACAAGTTCACGAGTAGGGGCGAGTACTAAAGCAGAAATACCCTCATTTGATTTTAAAAACTTTTCGTAAATTGGGATTAAAAACGCTAATGTTTTACCTGATCCTGTTTTAGCACATGCAATTAAATCTTTTCCTGCTAAGGCAGGGGGGATACTTTCCCGCTGGATGGGGGTTGCCTCTTGAAAGCCAAGACTTTTTAATTGATTGTGAATTTCTTCCCGCAAAGGGATATCTTCAAAGAGCATACCCTAAAACAAAAAGGAAAGCTAGCTTGTCAATAGCGATATGCATCAGCTCTTGACTGAATTAACACAGGTTCTGAAAATAGTTGACGGCTTTATGCCATCTTGTAAAATAACAAAGGAGCGTATTATGAAGAATATTGATCTAAAAAAAATAGATGACAAAAAAGCCATTGCCTATTTATCAGGCCGACTTGACGTTGCAGTTTCAGGAGATATCGAAGATTACCTTATGAATGTTGTTGAAAATGAAGGAGTCCGTTATTTATTATTAAACATGGATGCAGTAGAATATATGTCCTCTTCGGGATTTCGTGTCGCCATTGCATTACTACGAAAGTTAAAAGATGAAGGTGGGCAGTTAAAAATTTGTTGTTTAAAACCATCTGTAA
>RFJE01000022.1 GCA_003695005.1 Candidatus Hydrogenedentota bacterium
ATATCATAAACTTTTATTAAGTTAAACTTAAAATATAAATCTTCTTCTTTTAGTTCATCCGTAGCATTTTGGGAAGGGGTAAACTATGGTCGATTAATTTTTTTGCACTAATGTCAAAGTGCATGAGAGAAGATTCTCCATGCAAGACAGATTTGCATGTTTTTCTCTTGATTTAAATTTGCATTAATGCTCTGTTGCTTCGTGATTTTGGTTCATTTCATCAATAGAAAGAGCTTTGCCATAAACCCGCAAATCGTCGTAATAAGCATTTGTATAATTTAAAGCTAATTCATAGGCAGAATCCGGCTGAAACGCCCCTGTCCCTGTTTGCAACTGGGTAACAGGATTTCCACTCATATCGTACACATGTAAAGAAAGGTTTAAACCATCAATAATGAAAAACAAATGCCACCATTGGTTTGCTACAACAGGAATTTCTAATGTTGTTGCAACTGTAGAAGTAAAGCAAGCACTTGCACGAATGCCGCTACTTGCCCCCCATGAAATGGAGTAGCCACTTGTGCCAGCTGTACATGTTGTTGGATTCCCATTTGTCATAATGGGACCACCAGTCGAGAGATTGGTTGGATACATCCAAAATTCCACTGTAATGGGCTGAAAGTCAAAATCTGTAAAAGATCCAAATGTGCAGGATGCCGCATTATTCTCGTAGGCACTATTAGCATTGCCAAAGCGATCAGGGTGGTATGCTGTTGGTGTACAATTTGTAGTGGTTGAAGCAATACTATCTGTGGTATCATTGTTAAATTTCCACCAGGCTAAAAGACCATCTTTTACAATTGGTTTTTCCGATGGACCTTTGTAATTCGGGGACTTTGGATCGAGCGGATTATCGCGAGGAGGGGCTGTAAACGTACAGGCTCCAAATAAGAGAAAAAGAGATAATATAGCAATTTTTTGCTTCATAACACTTTTTCATTAGGAAAAGATAAGATGTCTAGAAAATTTTACTATTCTAATAGATCTTCGTCATCTATTTCAGGGAATGCCTGCTCCATATAAATTTCCGATAATATTTCAAAACGCTCATCAATTTCTCTTCCTTCCCTCTCATATTTTAAGCAGTGTAGCTTAATTAAATAAGCCACAGTTCTATCTTCTAAAGAATGATCAATTTTATGGCGGTTTAAAAAGCGGATGCACCAGTTGATATTAAATGTAGTATAATCCCCAATAATTTCAAGAGCAGGAATCGTTGGCTCTCTTTTGCGTAAAACTTCATTTAAGTACAAAACACGGCGAATAGCTTCGGGGTTTCCAGAAAGTCCATCTCGTAAATGAATCGACATGGAATCGTATAAACCTAAAACAGGATTGTAGTACTCTAAAATATCCACCATGAACTCGGGGAATTTGTCCATGACTTCAATCACATCAATTGGTTTGTTTTCTTGTCTAAAATAAGAAAAAATTTTTCTTTGGTTATCATTGCGAGGAAGCGGGTCGTCGAGCTCAATGTATAAGTATTTAGTTTCATACGCAAAACGAGACTCTTTGGGAATATAGTACTCAATGGTAATAGGCTCTACATAATAATTGGTAATATCATCAGCAGGGATCATCGGAGCCACTGCTAATGATTTTAGTAAATTAATATCTTCGGTTACTACTTTGCGCCCTTTTACTTTCGTTTTTGTCTTCTCAAACTGGCGCAACGCAGCTTTGGATAATATGTTTAAATTGCCCATGCTTTTTTATAATATCGGAGTTTCGACTTGTAAAGTATAAGAATGATATTACTATTATTGAACATTAGAGTCTGTGCGACAACTGTTGCACAGACTCTTGCAAACAGGATCTTTGCTACATCCCTCACCAAATTTTCAATTTGGTGAGGGATGGGAGCGAAAATGCGGCTTTGCGGCAGGGAAGCGTCCTGCTTGTGTGCCAACAGAAGGTTGGCGCACAAGCTCATTAAGAATCTCTACCAATACCTTGAAAAAAGGTTGAAGGGCTGTCTTTAAGCAAGAGTTTGTAGCATCATTTTGTGACAAGGAGATAATATGGCAGATTCACAGCGATTTTCCACGGATAAGCTAGTAGAGTTATTAGGGGAGAAAGCAGATTCGATATTGAATCATAAGTGTGAAAAAATTCCTAAAGAAAGGCTTCATATTCCGGGGCCAGATTTTGTCGATAGGATTTTTAGTATATCGGATCGTAATCCGCAAGTATTGCGGAATTTAGAGGCTATGTACAATCATGGTCGATTAGCAGGAACAGGTTATCTTTCGATTCTACCTGTGGATCAGGGAATTGAGCATTCTGCAGGGGCTTCGTTTTCGCCAAATCCAGATTATTTCGACCCTGAAAAAATTGTCGAACTAGCCATTGAGGGAGGATGCAATGCGGTTGCTTCTACGTTTGGTGTATTAGGCGCTGTCTCTCGAAAATACGCGCATAAAATTCCGTTTGTTGTAAAAATTAACCATAATGAATTATTGACAGCACCAAACACCTTTGATCAAATTATGTTTGCGCAAGTCGAAGATGCTTGGAACTTAGGAGCTGCTGGTGTCGGAGCCACAATTTATTTTGGAAGTCCCGAAAGCGATCGGCAAATCCAAGAAGTACAAATGGCATTTTCTAGGGCACATGAGCTTGGTATGTTTACAATTTTATGGTGCTATCTTCGAAATCCTATTTTTAAGCAGGACGGAGTAGATTACCATGCTTCTGCCGATTTAACGGGACAGGCAAATCACTTAGGGGTTACAATTGAAGCAGATATTGTAAAACAAAAGTTACCAGTCAATAATGGTGGTTATCCCGCAGTGGATAAAGCATTAGGAGGCTATGGTAAATATTCGGATAAAATGTATGATTTGATTTCGGATCATCCGATTGATTTAGTTCGCTATCAGGTGGCAAATGGCTACATGGGCAGAGTAGGGCTTATTAATTCTGGTGGTCCGTCTGGAAAAAATGACTTAGCAGATGCGGTAACAACGGCCGTCTTAAATAAACGAGGCGGTGGTATGGGACTCATTTCTGGTCGGAAAGCATTTCAAAAGCCAATGAAAGATGGTGTGGAGCTTTTAAATGCAATCCAGGATGTTTACTTAGACAACTCTATTACTGTGGCTTAAATTTTTGTGTCGAGTACATACCGAATATCTTCGGGGGTAATTTTAGCAGAACGGGTGGCTTTATGCTCAATAATTTGATCAAAAAGCCACCTTTTCTTTTCTTGTAATTGAAGGACTTTTTCTTCTAGTGTCCCTTTGCTAATAATTTTATACACAAAGACTGGCTTATCTTGTCCAATGCGATGAGCTCTGTCGGTCGCTTGGTTTTCCACGGCGGGATTCCACCAGGGATCTAAGTGGATAACAGTATCGGCTTTTGTTAACGTAAGTGCACTCCCGCCTGCTCTTAAGCTAATTAAGAAAACAGGCCTTTCCCCTTTTTGGAATGCATCCACCATTTTTTTTCTTCGCTTAATCGTGGTAGATCCATCGAGACGAAAATAAGGAATTTGTAAATCATCAAGCAGTATTCC
>RFJE01000220.1 GCA_003695005.1 Candidatus Hydrogenedentota bacterium
ATTCGGTGCTTGGTACTGATGTCTGTGAAAATAAATCCGAATACAAAGCTGTGCTAAATCCCGCGGTTTTATTTCGAAGTAAGCTGCGCCATCGAGAAGCATCTCATAAGCTTCTTGGCTTAACGAAATACAGCTTTTTTCAAGTTTTCGGTTTCCAAAAGAAACTATATCATAAATATCCATATCTCCCTCTTAATACACTCTAAATATAAGCAATAATTTGTAAAGTAAAAACAAGTCTATGTGCTAGTTGGCGTACAGCCATAAAGTGTTTCCGCCGTATCGCTGTTGGCATACGGACTTACTCAAAACTTCATTTACTTTACATGTTGTTTCCTATTAACATAGCGTCAAATATGGATTCTGTAACGAAAGTAGTGCTAGCTTATTCGGGTGGTTTAGATACATCTGTTATTTTGCATTGGGTAAAGCAAAAATACAAATGCGAAGTAATTGCCTATTGTGCCGATGTCGGTCAGGAAGAAGAGCTCACAGGTTTAGAGGAAAAGGCTAAAAAGACAGGCGCTTCTAAAGCTTATGTGGTGGACTTGAAAGAAGAATTTGCACGGGATTATGTGTATCCTGCTATTCGTGGAACTGCCATTTATGAAATGAGGTATTTATTAGGGACATCCATTGCTCGTCCGCTAATTGCTAAAAAGCAAGTAGAAATTGCACTTGCCGAAGAAGCAGATGCTGTCTGCCATGGAGCAACAGGAAAAGGCAACGATCAAGTTCGCTTTGAGCTTACATACATGACATTAGCACCAAATTTAAAAATTATTGCACCGTGGCGGGAATGGGACTTTCAGGGAAGGGAAGATTTAATCCGGTATGCGAAAGAGGAGAATATCCCTGTAACCGTTACGCCGGAAAAACCTTATAGTATGGATCGCAATTTAATGCACTTATCTTATGAAGGGGGCATTTTAGAAGATCCATGGCAAGAGCCCAAAGAGGATATGTTTTTATGGACAGTGAGTCCGGAAAAAGCACCGGATCAACCGGAAATGATTGAAGTAGAATTTCAACATGGCAATGCAGTTAAGCTAAATGGAAAAGATCTCTCGCCGGCTCAAATGATTTCTGCGCTAAACGATTTAGGTGCGAAGCATGGAATTGGCCGAATTGATATTGTGGAAAATCGACTGGTTGGGATCAAATCTCGGGGAGTTTATGAAACACCAGGTTGCACCATCTTACACATTGCTCATCGCGATTTAGAGTCCATTACATTAGAGCGGGATTTGCAGCATTTAAAGGATGAGTTAAGTTTGCGCTATGCAACTTTAATTTACAATGGCCAGTGGTTTTCGCCGGAGCGGATCTCACTTCAAAATTTTATAGATGGAACACAAAAAGTAGTGAATGGTGTAGTTAAATTAAAGCTTTACAAAGGCAATGTGATTGTGTTAGGACGCAAATCACCGAATAGTTTGTATGATAGTTCACAAGCTTCGTTTGAAGAAAGTGGAGATTACAACCAAAAAGATGCGGAAGGTTTTATTCGTCTTTTTGGTTTGCCGGCAAAAAAAGCAGCTCGTACTTTTCTATCAGAATAATGGATTACGAGTTTTCTAAAAAACAACCTTTCCATTCTGTAGAAGGGTGGTACTCATTAGAGTATCCCCGTTTATGGGAAATGGAAGTGATTGAGAATATCCCTGCTTTTTTTAATCCTTTTGGCGGGTATGGTTCTCTACAAGTCTTTGCCGTAAAAATGGGTGCTCTTGCTAATTCCGGTAATTTAATCGAGAATCATCCTTTTTTGAAGGGTGAATCCTTAACAGAAAAAATGCAGCTTTTTTTAGAAAGGCAGGATCAGTTTATTCCAAAGGACAGTTTGCAACTTACCGAAAAAAGGCATAAAGAGGGAGATTCTACATACATTGTAGCTACAGAATATCGGATTGAAAATCGATTTTATATGGCTTGTATGATGCAAAGATCGAATATTTTTTTACTTTCGCTTTACAACTGCGAAGGACTTCCCGATAAGGCAGAAGCAAGAGCAGTAGGGGAAATACTAAAATCAATTGAAATTCATAAGCAATAAAAATGAGTGATTCTTTAGATATACAACACACCATTGCTAAAGAAGACGATGACCCTATTTTAGAGTACATGAATGTGGACATCTCTAATTTAGAGTCTAAAAAAGTGTATTTAGCGGATATCCCGTTTTACCAAGCGAGCGATAAAGAGCTCATTGCCTATACGTTTCGTCATATTGAACAGACAAGAAAAAATGGTTATGATAGCCAAGGAGAGCTTGCTCATATTTTACCATTAGATCCTTATCGCTTTGTTTGGATTCGAAATTCTAAAAAATATTTACCAATTGCAAGAACTGCTTTTTTAAATTTGCCGTCTGGATCGGGTATTCGATGGATGTCTCGGAGATTAAAAGCACCCTTACCGCAAAATATCTCTTTAATTTCGTTTTTAATGAATTTAATTCGGATTGCTCATGCAAAGGAGTATACTATTTTTCTGCTTGGCAGTAAGGATGAAGTCATTGAAAAACTGTTCTTTAACTTAACAAGAAGTTTTCCGCGTTTACGCATTGTAGGGCGTCATAATGGATACTTAAAAGGACCGTATCGAGAGCGAGTGGTTCAGGCTCTTAAAAAAACAAACCCGCATATTATTTTACTAGGTCTTGGCTTCCATAAAGAAATGGCTTGGATACGAGAATACAAAGACCAATTAGGAAATAGTGTTCTTATTAATGTAGGTGGTAGTTTAGATATTTTAGCGGGAACACGGAAAAAAGCACCGGATTTTATTGTAGAGCAAGATTTAACTTGGTTTTGGAGGATGATCAATCGTCCTTGGAGATGGCATCGGCTTTTTATTTTACTTTGGTGGCTTATAGAAACCCTTTATTGGAAATTTACTTCGCGCAAAAAAAATGAGTCATGAATTCTCGTTTACTTTGCCAGCGAATACTCGTCTAGATTTTGCTTTAGTTCAATGTCTTCCACAGCACACACGGTCAAAAATACAAAGATGGATACGAGAAGGCCGAGTAAAAATAAGTGATCGGGTAGTAACGAAAGCAGGTTTTCAATCGAAAAGAGAGGCAAACGGTATTATTTGTATTCCAGAAGAAAAGACTTTTGAACTCAAACCTTCGCATGTAAAAGTACCTATTTTGTACGAAGATGACTTTTTTGCCGTCATTCACAAACCACCTAAAATGACAGTTCATCCAGGTGCGGGCACAAAAGGTGACACTCTTGTTCACTCGTTAATTGGCCAAATGGATAGTTTGTCTAATGAGCATCAAGAAAGGCCAGGGATTGTGCATCGGCTCGATAGAGAAACCGAAGGACTCTTGCTAATTGCTAAAACAAATGATGCTCATGCTAAAATATCTCGACTCTTTGCAGAAAGAAAAATCCGTAAAACTTACTATGCGTTTTTATTTGGCACAGGTCTTCCCGCACAAGGTCATCTTTATGGTAAAATTGGCCGTCACCCGAAAGACCGAAAAAAAATGCTATTTATTCCTGATTCCGATAAAAACAGAATAGAAATACCTGCATACTATAAAGAAGCTAGTTTAACATATTCCATTTTACAGGAAACACAGTTGTTTAGTTTTGCGAAAATTTTATTAGAAACAGGTCGGACTCACCAAATCCGAGCAAGTTTTTTTTCGATTGGTCGACCCGTCGTTGGGGATAAAATCTATGCATTAAAGAAAAATGGAAAAAAAAGTGATATGCCCTTTTCCGAAGATTATGGTTTACTTTTGCTAGCTCGAAAATTAGAGTTTATTCATCCTTTTACAGGGAAAGAGTTTTCTTGCAGTTTGCCTTTTCCAAAAAGATTTTTACAGTTTGCCGAAAAAATTGGTATAGAGTTCAGCAATTCTCGCTGAATAGAGCTATGACTTGAAACAACTTGACAGCAAGAAAAAGTTTTGTAACTTTATGCTAATCGGATTTCTGCCCTGTACGTGATATGGTAGGCAATAATGAACCAACACTTTCCGCATGGGATTCCAATATTTTGGTTCGGCAAAAGTAAGGGCACACCCTGAAAAGTAGCCGTTCCAGTGAGGAAACCCACTTTAAAATCAGGTTCATTCCTGATGCCATACACGGCAGGGTGGTGCCGGTTTTCCATATAGCTATTGACAGTTCGTACTTTTCCCTGAAAACGGCTTATGTATTTTAAAAAAAAGTATATAATTTTAACTCTTCTTTTCTTACAATGGCACTGTGCTAGTTTATTTAAATCAGCGTTTACACCACCCCAAGTTTCAGTCGAAGATGTTGAAATTGTAGATGCTGGCTTTAACGGGGCAACTTTAAACTTAAAAATTGCCGTCAACAATCCGAATGCCATTGGTATTAAGCTTGCTTCTTTTTCTTACGAAGTACTAACAAAAGGGGAAAAGCTTGCTTCTGGCGAAAAAAAAGACCCCATTGATATTAAAGGGAAAGACATTTCTCGATTTTCTGTTCCGGTTACCATACGCTATGCAGGCTTGCAACAAGGTATTGTAGCTATAATAAAAGAGCGCAAACTTCCGTATGAAGTAAAAACAAAAATCGCAGTCGATACCCCTATTGGAGTGCTACACTTTTCGCCCGAGCACAAGGGGGAAATTCCCATTCCCACTTTACCGGATGTGGAAATTAGCAAAGTCTTTTTAGATGAAATGGGGATTACCTCAACGACTATTGTCTTCCAAGTAAAAATAAAAAATAATAGTGATGTTAAAGTAAAATTAAAAAAATTTCACTATGAAATTAGTATTAATGATTTTACGATTGCTAATGCCGAAATGATGCTAGATAAAACATTGGAGTCGGAAAAACAAACACAGCTCGTTTCGATTCCTGTCACTTTAAAATTATTAAGTTTAAAAAGGTCTTTAATTAATGTAATTAAAGAAGGGAAGTTTCGTTACTTTGTAAAAATGAATTTATCGATGGAAACCAATTACGGAGAATTTGATGTTCCGTATGAAAGCGAAGGAATGAGCTCTTTATATTAACAGCTAAACCGCTACAAAAATAAACCCAAGCCTATTTACTTGTGCTACAAATTCTTCCGGTGTTACCACAAAAGTTTTATTCGCTTCAATCGCAAGGACATTTGCACCTGATCTTTTCATAACTTTTAATGTATCGAGTCCAACTGTAGGAATATCAAAACGATCATCCTGGTGTTTTTTTTCTGCTTTGCAGACAACAGCTCCTTTTTTCCGAGCTAACTTCCCCCCCCGTAATATACATTCATCCGTACCTTCTATAGCTTCCACAGCAAGCACACTTTTATCTTTTACGACTACGGTTTGTCCAATATCCCACTCGCCAATTTTTTTTGCATGATCCATACCAAAATCAATATCTTCTTGTGTTTTTTCATCTGGCTGTTTTTTTGAATAGACACCCGGTGGCAAAAGAAGGGACTGCAATAAAAGTTTCTGACTAATGACTTCAATTCCTCGATTGGCTAGCTCTTTCGTAAATTGGGATAAAATAGTATCGTCTTTGCGATCGCGTAAATTTTGTAAAAACTCCCGGGAAACAGGATCTAC
>RFJE01000221.1 GCA_003695005.1 Candidatus Hydrogenedentota bacterium
AGATATTTATCCTAGGGAATATATAGGGGAGCACCAAGCATGGGTAGAAGAAAATAAACGGCCATTAGAATTTTCATGGAAATTTTATGGCAAATTAGGTTATCCTGTATTTCCAGGATTATTCCCTGACAATGGAAAAGGAGTGATGGAGCAAGCTGGCATGGATTTATTTTCGGGTGATATTTTTCTTGCCCTAGGAGCGCAAACAAAAGCGGGTAAGAGTAGTGTTTGGCAAGCGGAAGCCTTTTATGTTTCTTTTACTTCGGGAGAAGGATCAGGATTAGCGAAAATTTCCGATGGCAATTTAGCGGGTACAACTTCTCTTTCAGGGTTTGGTGGTAGTATTAGTTTTTTATACTATATTATGGATTATTTATACGTAGGTGTTGGCAGTGGTGCTTGGCAACAAAAGTATACAGTAGAATATTTAAAAAAAGATGTTTTTATTGATTTAAGTAGTAAAACATTGCAAGATACGGACATTAATTCTGTTGCCCCTCTTGCAATATTAAGTTTAGGCGCGGATATCCCGCTGTACCATGAACTTCGTGCGCTATGGGGATTAGATTATTATGTGGCTTTTTACAAACAAGGGGTTGCAGATTTTTTATCCTTTTCATTAAGCGTGGCCTATTTAATGGGGAAATAAGGAAACTAATATGGTAAATTTAAAAGATAAGAACCAAGTTTTACTCATAGGAATTGTGATTGGTGTACTTGCCGGTGGTATTTGCGGTTGGGTTTTTGGCGAAGCCATGGTATCCTGGAAATGGGTGGGAGTGCTTTTCTTAAATGCATTAAAAATGATTATTATCCCGCTCGTTATTTTTTCAATGATTACAGGAATGACAAGTTTAGGGACTGGTAAAAAACTTGGCCGTTTAGGGGTTCGTACCATGATTTATTATATTACCACAACAGCTTTTGCTGTTATGATTGGTATTTTTTTAGTGAATTTAATTCAACCTGGAAAGGGGTTAAACTACGTAGTAGAAAAAACAAGCGAAACTTCGGCGCAAAAAATACAAAAGACAGTGGAAGAAATTGAAAAAGATGCTATAAAAAGTACTGAATTAGATTTAATGCGAAAAACAGCGAAGCCAAAAGAATTAACGGGAAAAGTAAAAGAAACTGTAGAAATTCGCAAAGAGCAAAATTTTGCCGATGTGTTAATTGAAGTTTTTACAGGGATGATTTCGCCAAATTTATTTAAGTCTATGGTGGATACAAAAATTTTACCACTTATCTTTTTTTCTTTATTGCTCGGGGCAGTGCTTATGAGCATGGGCGATAGAGCACAACTTGCCATTGATTTTTTTCGCATTATGAACGAAGCTGTGATTAAAATGGTGGACTTAATTTTGTGGTTTTCACCTTTAGGTATGTTTGCTTTAATTGCCTCTCGTTTAGGAGCTGCAGGTGGGGGAGAAGCTTTTACTACGGAATTAATTAAAGTAGGGGAGTACTCGTTAACTGTGCTTTTAGGGTTATTTTTGCATGGAATGATTATTTTACCCCTTTTGTTGCTTTTGCTTGGTCGTGTGAATCCTATTCAGTATGCGAAAAATATGTTTACAGCTTTAACAACCGCTTTTGCAACGGCTTCGAGCAGTGCTACTTTACCGGTTACTTTAGAATGTGTAGAAGAAAAAAATAAAGTTCCTAATGAAGCCGCGGGATTTGTTTTACCATTAGGAGCTACGGTCAATATGGATGGGACGGCACTTTACGAAGCAGTGGCTGCGATTTTTATTGCACAGGCCTATAATATTGATTTATCCATAGGGCAGCAAGTGATCATCTTTTTAACATCGAATTTAGCAGCCATTGGAGCTGCAGGTATTCCACAAGCCGGATTAGTGACGATGGTTTTAGTTTTGCAATCGGTAGGGTTGCCTGTAGAAGGGATTGGTGCTATTCTAGCCATTGATTGGTTCTTAGATAGATTTCGTACAACCGTCAATGTTTGGGGAGATGCTGTTGGAGCTGCCGTAATTGCTAAGACAAGTCTATGATATGGATACCTGCTTTTTTATTTCCTTAAGAGTACTATGGAAAAAAATTGTATTTTTTATTTTTTTTCTCATAGTTACCTTTCCTAACTTTGCGAATATAAAAATCATTCCTTTTTTCAATGGTTGGCAAGATAAATCAGGAAAAGAAGTTTCTGGAAAACATTTTATTCGTACTTTCTGGCAAGCAGATAATTTCCATTTTCAAAAAAATATAATCACGAAAGAAAATGAAAAGCTGTATTTATTTGTGCATGCAAGTTCTTTTCGTTTAAAACTCAATGAACAGCGCATTTTACCGCAAGAAGAGAAAAATATGGAATTTTTATTTTTAATGAAACAAGGCAACAATCACATACGGCTTTATCGCCGCAAAGGAATGCCATTTGAAAAAATTCCCCCTGCTATTTATTTATGTAATTATGCAGGATACCTTGCCTTAAAAAATCGTGAGATTGTTGTTTCCACGCATAAGCTAGAGAAAGGGGAAGTCATTTTAAAAGAGCCTTTTTCCGTATATTTTTTACCCAAGCAAGAGGTTCAATTTCTACAGCAAGATCCAATGAATTTTTTTTTAAACTTACCAGCTTCTAAAAATGAGTGGCTTCTTCCCATTCCATTTGCTTATGATATTCCTATCCGAAACGACACTGCACTTTACTATGCAAAAATTCGTTTTAGTAATCCTGTAGAAATGCCTTTAGCTCTTTCACTTTCTCAAGAAGAAAATGTGCAGGTATATTTTAATG
>RFJE01000222.1 GCA_003695005.1 Candidatus Hydrogenedentota bacterium
CTTTCTTCTCAGCTTTCTTTGTTTATGATGACACGGGATTCTGAGTCTTTAAAACCCCTTTCGGGGATTTTAGGTTTAGATAAAAAAGATTTGTATAGAGAAGCTTACAAAAAGCAGCCTTTTATTCATCGGTTCTTTTTAACCCGACTATTTTTTTTACTATTCAATATGTTTCGATCAAAGCCTGTTGTTACAGAGGTCGCTTCTCATGAAAGTGCTAGTTCATTATCGGAAGCTGATAGTAAACGAAATATTGCATTAGCTACGAAGTCGGAAAAAAAGAAATGGTTAAAAAATCTACGCGACGAAATTGACTATGCCATGGAAACCATCGCCACAGAAAAAAATATTGAGGCATTTCAACAAAAGTTAGCCAATGAATGGAATATAAAAATCGGTGCGGTAAGACAGAGTTTTAAAATGCGTGTAGATGAAGAAATTCATCGACGGGTAAAAAAATTTATTGATATGCTTTCTCATATTCATAGTCCCGGTTCTCAAATGATTTTACAAGAATTAAATGCGATTGCCGAATCGGTGTATGAGCTTTTTAAGTCCGAAATTCATGATAAGCATAGCTTTATTGATTATGCTGTTTTAGACGGTATGCAAATAATTAAAAGATGGATAAAAAAATCTCTTTAAACTGCAGATCATACTCCATAATTTAACGGGCTTCTTTCCCCCTTTTAAGAATTGAGTGTCGCTAAATCTTGTAAGGTTACGTGGCCTTCATAAAAAGCACGGCCTAAAATAATGCCATGAGCATAAGGTAAGCTTTTTGCTTTTTGTAAATCTTCCACAGAAGAAACCCCCCCCGAAATAATCCATTTTGCTTTAGGATGTTTTTCGGCTAATTCCTGATACAGATCCCAATCAGGTCCACTTAACATGCCATCTTTTTGGATCTGGGTTACTAAAAACTCATTAAGGCCTAGCTGCATCATTTCTTGTATGAAATCATGTAGAGAAAGTTTCGTCTTTTCTTCCCATCCCGAAATTCGAATTTCTCTTCCATAAACATCGACAGTAAGAAGAATGTTTTCTGCATACTGCTTGGCAAGTGGAACAAACTCTTCTCGATTTTTGATAGGCATAGAACCAATCATAACTTTATCGTTTTGCGCTAGCATAGATAGTAATTCTTTAAAGCCTGCTTGGTTGCGAATCCCACCACCGACTTCCATGGGAATGGAAATGGATTCTCTTATTTTTTTAATGGCATGTTGGTTTACACTTTTGCCAACTTTTGCCCCATCTAAATCAACCACATGGATTCTTTTGGCACCTGCTTTCTCAAAATCTTTTGCTACTTCTACAGGGTTGTCCTTGTAAATAGTTTTCTGATGATACTTCCCTTGAGTAAGACGCACTACTTTTCCGTCTATAATATCAATGGCAGGAATAATCATAATGACTGAACAAAATTCTGGATGAGTTGAATCCCTACTTCATGAGATTTTTCTGGATGAAATTGAACACCTAGCATATTGCCCTTGCGAACAATGGCAGTAAATTCACCGCCATAATTACAAAGACCAATGGCATTTTTATTTTTGCCTTCCACACGATAACTATGCACAAAATAAAACCAAGCAGGAGAAGGCAGCCCCTTAAAAAGTTTGTCATCTGCAAGATTGACCGGAGCCCACCCCATGTGCGGAATTTCTGGTACGTTTACAAAACGGGTAACTTTACCCTCTAAAAAACCAAAGCCTTGGTGAAAGCCATATTCCTCGGAGCTTTCGAACAAGATTTGAAATCCAATGCAGACACCAAAAAGTGGTTTCCCCGCTTCCACATGTTTATAAATCGGGTCAAGCATTCCACGCATTTGAATTTCTTTCATGGCTTGACCAAAAGAACCATCACCGGGTAAAATAAGAGCATCCGCTTTTGCAATATCATTTTTATTGGAGCTTACTTTTATATTTGCCCCTACATGCTCAAAAGCTTTTTCTAAAGAACGAATGTTCCCCATCCCAAAGTCGAGCTCCAAAAAAAGAGGTTTTTTCATAAACTACCTTTTGTGGAAGGAATTTGGTTCTTCCTTTTTTCGTCGATGGCAACAGCTTCGCGAAAAGCAAAACCAAGAGCTTTAAAAATGGATTCATGAATATGATGCCGGTTTTCGCCTTCGTGTACAAGAACATGTAAATTCATTTTCGCATGAATCGATAATTTGTGTAAAAATTCTAATGTAAGCTCACTATCATAAATACCAAACTTTCCCATTGAAATTAAATCGGGTCCTTTGTAATGAAAATAAGGCCGTCCCGATAAATCAATCGCTACCGTTGTGAGGGTTTCATCCATAGGAAGAATTCTTTGTCCATAACGAAAAATTCCTTCTTTGTTGCCGAGCGCCTGTACAATGGCCTGACCTAACACAATCGCCGTGTCTTCTACACTATGATGGCAATCAATTTCTAAATCGCCTTTTAAGTAAAGATCTATATCAAATAAAGAATATTTTGCTAAATGCGATAACATGTGCTCAAAAAAAGGAATAGGAATTTCGCCTTTTAAGCGACCTTCCCCATCTAAATTCACTTTGATCTGGATATTGGTTTCCTTTGTAACCCGCTCAACCTGTGAAATCCTTTTCATAATCCGATATGCCTTTTTGAGAGTCCGTGTCAACTTGGATGAGCATATTTCGCTTTACCGTGAGTTTCTGCTAAAAAAGAAATGCTATGCAGTATTTTAAATCGGCACAGCCTGTTCCCGGAAAAGGGACAGCATGGACATATTACGAAGCAGATGAAGAAGATAATATACAACGAATACTAACGTTCATCGATGGAACAGATGAAATAACGCTGTATCCGAAACCTAAAATTAAAAAACTTATTATGAAAGATAGATTGTTTCCTGCATCAGAAGAAGAGTTTAGTCAGTTATGGGATCAAGGATCATAGCACCGGCTGCGCGGCAGCAATTGCCAACTTTTTCCAAAGTTGTTATTGAAAATTCAGCAGTAGGAAGTTTGATTGCCGAAAATGTAATCCAAAGTTTACCCGAAGCGGAAATAGAAATAATTGAAAATGCGCAGGAATTTTTAAAAGGAGTTGGTAAAGGCCATGCTCATGAGAAAAAAGATATTTTGTTAATCTATCCGCACAAAGGTAGTTTTATTCATGCCTGTCCGGGATCGGATGGGATGCTTTGCTGCAATTACTTCATTATTAATACAGGTGTGAATTGTTCGTATGACTGCGAATACTGTTATTTGCAAAGTTACTTAAATACATCGGTCATTACATTATTTAGCAATACAGACGAAATGATGAACCAAATTCTCAAAAAAGTAAATTCTAAACCAAAGTATCATTGGCGGATTGGGACGGGGGAATACACTGATTCCCTTGCCCTAGAGCATTTAACCGGATTAGGGAAATTTTTAATTACAGAATTTGCTAAAATTCCAAATGCTACTTTAGAGTTAAAAACAAAATCAAATAATGTTGATTCTTTGCTGAATTTAAATCATAATGGCCATACAGTCATTAGCTGGACAATGAGCCCGAGTTTCATTGCAGAAACAGTAGAGCGCAAAACTGCGTCTATTGACCTTCGTTTAGAAGCAGCAAAAGCAGTGCAGCAAGCTGGTTATTCGGTAGCTATTCACTTTGATCCGATTATTTATTATACGGAATGGGAGAAAGATTATAAAAATTTAGTGGATAGAATTTTTACGGAATTAAATCCAAAGCAAATTCGCTGGATTTCTTTAGGTACTTTTCGCCACAGTGCTGGTTTTAAGAAAATTTTACGAGATCGTTTCCCGGATGAGTTTTTAACTCGAGCAGAAATGTTTCCTTCGGATGATGGCAAAATGAGATACTTTGCGCCTTTGCGAGCCGAAATGTATCGTAAAATGAAAAGCTGGATCGATAAAGCAGATGCTTCACAATTTACTTATTTGTGTATGGAAACAAAACAGATTTGGCAAGAAGTCTATGGGAAAATTCCGCTACACAGTTCAGAATTAGATTCTGGCTTTGAGCAAAGGAGGCTAGAGCTCGAAAACCATTATGTTTCTTGAGGTAGAAGGGCATTGACATTGTAGCTTCTGTTTTACCAACTATTAAAAATAAGCTTAAAGAAGTGAATACAGTGCTAATCCAAAAGTGGAAAGAAACGCTCTAAAAATAGTTTACCATAAATAAATATGGTAGAGTTTGTCCTATGAGAGTATTGTTTATTATTTTAGTAAATTTAGCTAACTTTTTCTTTTATGCCTTAGTTTTTTCAGGAGATCTAAAATTTACAATTCTACAACAAGCCATGCCTTTACCTGCTTTTATCCAGTCGACTTTAGCATGGATTTATCCAGCGGATGCAAATGCAATATATGCATACAGAATCAATCCTGTAGAAGCAACGATCGTTACGTTTGGTTTAGCATATATTTTGGTCGTTTGGATCTTGTTCGGCATTGATAGAGCTAGCAAAGAAAAAGTCAGTAAGGATATTACAGTTGATTCCATTAAAGTATCGCTAACGACCGTCGCAATGTGTTTTTACCAGACAGGTTGGCTTTCCCGTGCAAAATTTACATTTTTATTTTTAGGAATGGCAGCTCGGGGATTGTTTCGGATTGAAAGGGATTTAAAAAAAGATTATTTTGATCTTATCTTTGATAAACCTATCGATGAAAAAGATCTATACGAGGATGAGCGTTTGGTTTACAATAAATTAAAATCTGTTTTTACAGCCAAAAAAGGGAAAATAAATTTTTTTCTCAAAGAACATGATCAACCAGTTCAAGCATTTTATCAAAAATATATGAAAAAGTATATTGTACGAAACGGATCTTTGCTTTTTTTCCCTGTTTTACTGCATCTAATGTTTGGGGTTGGAATATTTTTAAAAGCAATAGGATCAATCCATCCTAATTCCGATGGTGTAATGTTTGTAGCTGTTGCTCTTTTTCAGTACGGAATCTTTAATAAACTCGTATGGCAAATTCTGATTAAATTTAACATTTATAC
>RFJE01000223.1 GCA_003695005.1 Candidatus Hydrogenedentota bacterium
GCACCAATATGTTGGGTAATGCCTCCTGCTTCTCTCGCAGCTACATCGGTTTCTCGGATAGCATCGAGTAACTTGGTCTTACCATGGTCGACATGCCCCATGACAGTAACTACAGGCGGGCGTGGCTTTAAATCTTCGGGATTATCTGGCTCTTCTTCAATAACCGTTTCGTCGTACAAAGATACTACTTTTACGTCGCAGCCATATTCTGCAGCAACTAAAGTAGCCGTTTCTGCATCAATCGATTGTGTAATGGTGGCCATAACCCCCATTTTCATAAGAGTTGAAATAATTTCCGAAGTTTTTACATTCATTTTTCTAGCAAGCTCACCGACTTGCACATATTCTGTAAGTTTAATTTCTTTTGGTATCGAAGCAGCCGGTTGACTAGCTTGTTGCTTTTCTTGTTGTTCTTTTTTCTTCTTTTGTTGCTGCGCGCTTAAGAAAAACTTTTTATGCTCTTCGCCTTTTAAAATATCTTCTCTTAACTTACCTTTCGTTTGTTTATTTTTCTTAGCTTTTGCTTCTTGCTTTTTTGCTTCTTCATCGGGATGAACAAAAACTGTTTTTTCTGGCTTTGGCTTCTTCGGCTGATCTTTCGATCGATTTTGCAAAGCAGCTGCTTTTGCTTTTTTCTCCTGTAATTTCCGCTCTTCTTCCTGGCGTTTCTTTTCCGCCTCTAACTTTTCTTGTTCTTGTTTTTGTTTTAACTTTTCCGCAAGGCCTGCCTGGCCTTTCTTTTTTTTCACTTTCAGTGCTAATTTCTTTTTCGGTTTATCTGCCATTTGCTATTCCTATCACTGTTACAGGCGTTTATGAAGTGGCACTGTCAACTGTTTTCCCCTTTCTCATCTAATTCTTCTTTTGATTCACCCTCAACTGCTTCTTCTGACGACTCGCTTTCCAATTGTCCATCTTCGTCGCTAGTCTCATCCTCCTCTTCCTCAATTTCTTCAATATCCACATGTTCGCTTAAAAGCTTAAAGATTGTGGACGCGGTTGCCCGACCAATTCCTTCTATGTTAATTAAATCTTCTTCGTCTAACTCTAGTAAATCTTCTAAATAGTGAATTCCTGCTTCCTTTAAGAGCTTCTGCACCCTTTTCGTAAGCCCGGGCAATTCTTCTAAAGGAGTTCCTTCTTCTTCTGGCTCTTCTTCTTCCACAACCTCTGTTTTGGAAAAGAGAGCATCTAATCTTTGCCTTGCTTCTGGGGTCGACATTTCCTGGCTAAATTCACTTTCAGATTTTACATCAATCCGATAGCCGGTAATATAGGATGCAATTTTGACATTTGCTCCTTCTTTACCTATCGCTTGTGAAAGTTCTCGATCGGGAACAACTGCAAGAGCTTCTTTATTATCAGCATCGACTTTTACCATTGTTGGGGTTGCCGGGGTAAGAGCATTGGCAATAAACTCTCTTGGATCTTCAGAATACTCCACAATATCAATTCGTTCCGTACCAAGCTCGCGAACAATGGCTTGGATTCGGACTCCCCGTACTCCTACACAAGCTCCTACGGGATCTACTTCCGGACGCTCCGAATATACAACGACTTTACTGCGCACCCCCGGAATGCGACCAACTTTTTTAATTTCTACGGTTCCTTCGTAAACTTCTGGTACTTCAATCTCAAATAGTTTTTGCACAAAAAGTGGGGCCGCTCGTGATACAATCACTTTTAAGTTTCTTCCATCCTCTTCTAAAGAATATAACAAGACTTTAATTTTATCCTCTACTCGATATTTCTCGGTTGGAATTTGGTGTTTTTTAGGCATAATGGCTTCTACACGACCTAAATCAACATAAACCGTATCCCCCCTTTTTCGCAAAATATAGCCATTTAAAAGCTCACCAACTTTTTCACTGTACTCTTCTTTTATGCGTTGCTGTTCTAGTTCGCGTAATTTATTGGTAATGACCTGGCTAGCTGTTTGGGCGGCAATCCGTCCAAAATCTGTTGGATCTTCCCGAATTTCAATTTCATCACCAATTTGGATGTCGGGTTGAAGTTTTTTCGCTTCCGTAAGAGAAATTTGCATACCCGGCAAAACAACTTTATCAACTACTTGCCTTTTTGATAAAGTATAAACTTCTTCATTTTCTTTATCAAAAATGACGCGAACATTTTCGCTTGTTTTATACTTTTTTCGGTATGCTGCTAAAAGGCCTGCTTCTATGACTTCCATCACAGCTTCGCGGGAAAACCCCTTTTCTGCTACAACCTGATGAATGGCCTCAAAAAAAGGATTTTTTTTCTGAATTGTTTTTTTTGTTCGCATAATTTCTCCTAAAAATCGAGATATAAATGAATATCTCTTATTTTCTCTGGCGGAATAATCTTCTCGCCACGGGCTTTCTTTTTTGTATTCCCTCTTTTTAATACAGCTTCTTTCCAACGGTACCCCGTGGAAGTTTTTTCAATAAAGTTGAATACCGACTTCTTTTCGGTTCCATCTTCCTCATAATACCGAACAGCCATTGGCTTGTCGGCAAAGCGGATTAAATCTTCTTCGCTTCGAATTTCTCGCTCTGCCCCCGGTGAAGAAACATCAATTGCTGCTTCGGAATACCGAGCATCCTGCAAAGCTTCTAGCTTTAAGCGAAAAAGGTGCGTATATTCTTCGCAATCTTCAATCGTAGGCGAACCATTCGGGTCGATCAGCTTATCTAAATATACTAAAATTCTTACATTATTTTTTGTGTAAGAAACCTGCATATCATAAATGGCAAATCCGGGGCGCAAGGTCTCTTCCGCGAGCTTGCGTAATAATTTTTCCGGTTCTTCTTTATTCGCTTGTAACATATTGTCCGCCTAAAAAAAAGAGCGGCCCTTTGGCCACTCTTGTTAGGCTACTCTTTAAGAAAGAAATATGGTGTCAAATAGTTCTTGAGTAATTTAAGAGCGAGGGACAACGGGTTCAAGTTCTTAATGAAATTGCTACAAAAAAAGTTGACGTAATATCCTAGCGGATGATGGTTGTATAAACAATTCGGGGGGTTGTTCAACAGTTCTGC
>RFJE01000224.1 GCA_003695005.1 Candidatus Hydrogenedentota bacterium
TCTATCAATGATTCCATTTCTAAAAAAATAGAACAAACTTTTCGCTTATATCGTTTAGAGTTAGAAGCACGTCTGAAAGCTTTCCGGAAAAAAGATAAAATTACAAACGAGAATCCAGAAAAATGGCAAAAAAAATTATTAAAAAAACTATTAGCTTTTCAAGGATCCAAATCTTATATTGTTTCTTCGTTTCGTGTACAGGATACAGCAAGACGGATTCTTTTTACATATCCACATGCTCGAAAGCGTAAGCAAAGCATAGTTGATAAAGAGTATGCTCTACTACTAAAATCCTATCGTGAAAAAAAATCGTATGCGATTCCAAATCCGAAAAAAGAATTTTTTATTTTTTCTGTGCCTTCGGGAGTTTTAGCCATCCCCCTTTATTCCGAGAGTAAAATCGGCTATGTTTTTCTTGCAGATATTCCTTTTGAAGATGCCAATATTGCTTTATCCGATTTTCGGCGATCCCTTGTGGTTGCCCTTGCCATTCTTTTCTTCGCTTCTATCATGATGGGTTGGAAATTATATGGTTTGCTCGCTAAACCTTTAGTGGAAGCAGGAAAAGAAATGAAGCTCTTACAGAATGGTCAATATGGGCAAAAAATGAAGTTTGAAAATAGAAACGATGAAATGGGAATTTTAGCTTTTGCTATTAATTCTATCAGCGAAACATTAAAAGAAGAGCAGGAGGCTTTACAAAAAGAAATTGAAGAGTTACGTAAGCAAAATGATATTTTAGAAAAAGAGCTTAAAATGGGACAAGCCATTCAGCAAGGTATGCTTCCACACAAAGAGGAAATTGTTGGAAAGGGAAATCGGTTAAAAGTTGCTTCCACCTATGAGCCACTAGAATTTGTATCAGGCGATTATTTTGATTTTTTTGTTCGAGAGGATGGAGCTATTTTTATGTTAATTGCCGACGCATCGGGGCACGGGATTCCTGCAGCTCTTGTTACCATTTTAGCAAAAATGACATTTTCTCAATATGTGGAGGAGATTCCCGATTTAGGACAATTATTAATGCAAGCAAATCAGCATTTAGCGCAGGCTGTGGTAACATCCGAGTACATGACAGCCTTTGCTCTTTTATTGCATCCGGATGGAACATTAGAGTATTGCAATGGATCTCACCAAAAGGCATATTTGTGTCGAGAGAAAGAACTTATGGCTCTTGATACATCGGGTTTTTTTCTTGGCGCTATTGAAGAGCTTCCTTTGCCTTACACGCCTGAAACAATTAGTATTCAGCATAAAGACAGAATTGTATTATATACTGATGGCATTATAGAAGCCATGAATCCACGCAAAGAAGAGTTTGGACAGCAGCGTTTTGAAAAATTATTAAACGAGGGTAGAGAACTTTCCGCAGAAGATTTAAAAAATAAAATTATGAAAGAAGTAGAAGTTTTTTCCGAAGGAGCAGAACGGTTTGACGATTACACACTTGTAGTTATTGATGTTTTGCGGGAGGACTCATGAAAAGCTTTCGCAAAAAAATTCAAGAATCCCTATCTCTAAAATTTTTAGTGCTATATGCATTGTTTGCTAGTTTCCTTTTATCTGTTTTTTGGGTGGCTTTAAGTAATAGCCAATCCATGCTTGCTAGTGAAATTGTCTTTGCGGATGCAAAATTAAAAGGTCTTCAAACAGCTCAATTGTTTCGAACAGGAAGTGATAGGTTAAAGAAACTAAAAGCCGCTTTGCAAAAAAAGAAAAAAAAGCAAGAACAAGCGGTTAAAAAAGTTGCCATGCATGTGAAAAACGATTTTTCGGATGACTTTCCATTTCATGCATTGATCAAGTCATCAGGAAAAGTTTTATATTCTTCGGATGCGTCGCTTCAAAAAGTTACCCCCTTCCATTACAAAAATTTACTACGAGCTTTGCAAAGCTATGAATTAAGTGGAAGTAGTGTTTTTATTGCACCGGCTCAAAAAAAAGCAGGCTTTTATTTTTACTTTCCTATTTCTTATGGCAAGAATAAAACTGCCTTTTGGATTTCGTTTTATCCGACATCAGGATTAAAAGAAAATTTAAAACAAAACTTAACCGCTCTTTTTATTGTCATAGGAGGGGTATTCGTATTACTCATTTTCTTTGGCTTTTTGATTCATCGAAAACTATTGCGCCGTTTAAAAACACTTGCTTTTAAACTAGAACAGTTTTGGCCGACCAAGGAAGAAAACCAATCTTCAAACAAAGAAACAACAAGTTCAGACAAGGAGAGGGGTAATAACAACGTGGAGGATAAAACGGAGGAGGATGGAAAAAAAGAGGATGAGAGGATGGAGGAGGGTAATCACAAAGAGCATCTTACTGATCGTGACTTAAACAAAGAAACAGGCGATGAAATTGATTATCTTTTCTTTGAAACAGCTTGGGCAAAAGTTATGATACAAGAAAAGCAAGCTGCGCTTACAGAAGGTCGAAATAAGCTACAACATTTTAATGAACTTGTTCAAAATGAGTTAGATATGGCAGCCGAAATCCAGCAGGGAATGATACCTACTTCCGGTATGTTAGGTCAGATGGAGGCGGGAGTTTATTATGCACCATTAGAAAAAGTGTCTGGAGATTACTTTGGTTTTTTCCCGCATCCGGAAGGAGATTACTACATCATGGCTGATGTATCCGGTCATGGAATTCCTGCTGCCCTCATTACCATGATGATTCGTGTGCAAATGAATGTGTTTGTACCACAAGGGTTAGAGCCTGGTTCCATGCTTGCACAAATGAATAAAGCAGTGGCGCCGAAAATTGTTACTTCGGATTATTTTACTGCCTTTTTAGTGCGGCTTTTACCGAATCATACTTTACAATATGCTAATGCATCTCACCAAAAGGCAATTGTTTTGCGCAAGCAAACCGGAGAAATTGAAGAACTCGATGCCATGGGGTTTTTTATTGGGGCAGTGGATGAGCTACCCATGGAGCATGAAACAAACGAGATTTCTTTTGAAGTCGGTGATAGACTCATCTTATATAGCGATGGGATTGTCGAAGGTACGAATATCCTAGGCGAAGAATTTGGCAATGAAAGATTCCATGAAGAAATTATGGCAACAAGGTCTTTATCTGTGCAAGATGCGGTAGATACCATTATCCGTAATGTGGATGCTTTTGCCGAGGGAGAGCCACGTAAGGATGATTATACTCTCATAATTTTAGAACTGCGAAGGAGGGAATCATGAATAAAGTTCCCTGGTCAGCGATTCTTGGCGAAACGCCAAGAATCGCTGAATTGACATTAAAAATAGGGCGAAAAGGCCTGCTCGTGCTCAAACAGTCCTCCCTCTCACCTTTTGCATTTGCAAAAGGTGAGGGGTCCGGAACTGCGCCTAGCCGGCCTTTTCGCCATTCTTCGAGAATTGCAGTTCCCTGGTATCGGTATCTTGGCATTCCGTTTATCTTGCTTTGGCTATGTTTTTCGATTTTAATGGGGATAGGGATTTATTTATTACGAGAAGATGCTCTTAGTTCTCGCCGAGCCGAAGTAATGAGTAAATTAGGTCGGGATCGATCCATTGCTCTGATTCATTCTTATAAAATTATGAAAAAAGCTTTTACTAAAAAGGGTTTTAAAAATTATGATAAAGAAGCAAAGCTTTTAGCTTCTTTAGAAAATATCCAAATACAGGAAAAGTCTTCTTTGATAAAAGGGATTGGGAAATTTGCTCTTACTGTGTTGCAAGCACCTGTCAATGTGGATGAATATCCCCGTGTATCTTTGCTTTTAGAAAAAGGTTTTTTTGCCGAAAAACTTAAGCAGTTTCCAGAAGCCATTTTACACTATACAGAAGCTCTTTCGTTAAAGCCAGATAAGCTAGCCACTTCGTATGCAAAATTACACCGAGGTTATTGTTACGCTATTCTCGGGAAAAATAAAAAAGCAAAAAAAGATTTAAAATTTGTAATAAAAAAAGCGCCGGCGAAGGAGATGAAATTAGCAGCTAAGTTTTTACTCCAAGAGCTTAATAAGAAAGAAAAAAAGCAGCAAAAAATTGCTCTTTTGCAAGGAGTTAAGCAAGGAATTGCATACTTAAAAATTATGGAATTTAATAAGGCCATTAATGTTTTTACGAAAGAATTAAAAAAAGAAAAGACTGCGAAAGTATATTATTACCGAGGGCAGTCCTATGAAAATTTAGGTAAATTTAAAAAGGCAGTAAGAGATTACCAGCAGGCTGTTAAATTAAATCCAACAAGTGTTTATGGAAAAGCA
>RFJE01000225.1 GCA_003695005.1 Candidatus Hydrogenedentota bacterium
AACCCTATGTCAATTTATGTTTATCATTCCGTGTGCCAAGGGTTGCTTTACGTTGCCGCTAACCTGAAAATAATAAACTAGACATTGTATCTTCCTTTTTCAACTTAAAGTTGTGAAGAAAGGATTGTATTTTGTTTTCGCCTTGTTCAACATTTACTGTACGACTCACCCGCCGGTGTCCGAAAATTTTTATGAAAGCAATCAGTATATTTTAGGGGGAGAACCACCAACAGCCCCGGTTTTAAATCCCATTGATTATCCGGCAGGAGAAAGAATTTTAAAGTTTACCCCCAGTGTGGATCCAGACTCTGACCCACCCAACCAAATTGTGAATTTATATTACCTCTATCATTATTACCAAAGTGTTCCGTCGGACTTTCAAGATTCTAGCTATCGAATTGATTCTACTTCCACACCGGGAGAATATAATTTTCAATTCTGTGACGACACCGGTTGTCAGGATAAATTTATTTTTAGTTCCGGTAAACATATTTTTATGATGACTGCTTTTGACGGCGACCCTAAAAAAGGTGGCAGGGAATCAGCGCCTTCTAACTTCATTGATTTTACAATCCAATAAAAAACTAGGTAAGTGCTTAATGTTTCCCTCCCGGGGTTTTTTACTTCGTTTAATTACTCAAAAATTCGGGTTCGGATGTACCGAAAGCCTTTGAAGTGCGGTATTTTGTCCAGCGATACGGCGAAACGCCGTATCGCTGGTACTTTGCCCCCTCATAAAAATATCCGCTTTACTCTACACAGCCACCTTTTCTTGAGGAATAGACTTTTGTGGCAAAAAAGGCATGGCATTGTAATGTAGCGGATTAAATTTTCGAATGCTCAGCACATATTCACTAGCAAACCCGGGATAAAGTGTTGTGTTCTTTCCAGACTTTGTATAATACCAACTTTTTCCGCCTTTGCCCCAGGTTGTTTTAGCCATTTTTTTAGAAAGCCACTCGTTATACAACTTTTGCTGAATCGGATGAACCGTTAAAGCCCTTAGGTTATTTTTTAATATGTACTGAATGCCCTGCAAAGCATAGTCCTGCTGTGGCTCTACATAGACTAATACAGAAGTATGTCCCGGCCCCGTGTTAGGTCCCATTAAAGTAAACATGTTCGGGAAATTAGCAATCGCCACCCCTTTATAACCTTCGGCACCTTCTGCCCAAAGGTCTGCCAACTTGTTCCCTTTCATATCATAAATATCAAAAGGAAAACCTTGTGAGGGGGATTGATATCCTGTGGCCCAAATAATCATATCGACCTCGTATTCCTTCCCATTTGCCACGACACCTTTCTTGGTAAGTGCCTCGACACCATAAGGAACGAGCTCCACATTTTTCCGGTTAAACATGGGGTACCAATCATTCGAAATAAGCATTCTCGTTTGCCCTAAACGGTAATCCGGAGTAAGGTAAGGAAGTAAACTCTTATCCTTAATGGCCTTTTCCATGTGTCGCTTTGAAGCTCTTTCCAGTAAATCCGTAAGCGGGGTATCAAAGACAATGCCTAATGCTAAAATTTCTGTTATACTATAAAGCAAATATCTTCTCATTTTTTGAACAGCAGGAAATGTTTTATAAACTTGTTTTTCTAAAGCTGAAAATACATAGTCTCGTTTCGGTACAATCCAAGGTGGTGTGCGCTGGAAGACTTTTAACTCCTTTGCTTTTGGTGCAACAGCAGGACCTACTTGGATCGCACTTGCTCCACTACCGACTAATGCAATTCTTTTCCCTGCCCAATCAATACTCTTATCCCATTTTGCTGTATGGACCTGCAAACCTTCGAATTCATCTAATCCTGGTATATTGGGAATTTTAATTTTAGCAAAAGGACCCAGAGCTCCTACAACAATGCGAGCTGTGTATTCTTTGCCATCTGTTGTTTTTAACACCCAAAATCCATTGTGCAAATCAAACTTAGCACTTACAATGTGTGTATGAAACTGAATTTTTTTCTCTAACGAGTGACGTCGCATGACTTCTTCAATATACTGCTCAATTTCGTCAGAAGTGGCAAACATTCTATTCCAATCTGTATATTCTTCAAAGGAATACGAATACAAATGAGATGGCACATCCACTGCAGCTCCTGGATATTTACTATCTCTCCAAGTGCCACCTACTTTTCCCGCCTTTTCAAAAATTACAAAGTCGTCAATTCCTGCTTTTTGTAATTTTATTCCCATTCCTAAACCGCTAAACCCGGCTCCAATAATTCCTACTGTAACATCTGGTTTCATAATCCCTCCTTAAAAGTTTTTTGAAATATAGCAAAAAATGACAACGTTGTCGTCCAATATGATAAGATTGGACGGTTTTTTGGGGGGACTACCTATTGATGCTAAAGAGCTCTAGAGATGTAAACCTAAATTCCGCAGTTTTTTTTCAGATAGAATTCCACAATTTTATGCTTTATAGAACATCCTTATGTTAAATTTTTTAGACTATATGATTCACCGCTTAAATTAAAGATTAGAGCGCGATGCAAGAAACGATCTAGCAACTAATTGCATTTAAATTTCTCTGTAAACGATGACCCTTTCGATACTCAATTTATGAACGGAAGAACAGAATTTAAGGAATCATTGTAAGATTTACTGTGAGTCTCGCCATCAATTAAGTTATTAAGAGTAGCACCAAACTCATTTAAACTAAGCGTCTTAAGAGTCAGTGCATCAACTCTCGCATAGACTCTTGCAAACAGTGTTTTTGCTACAATCCCGCACCAAATTGAAAATTTGGTCCGGAACAGGAGCAGAAATGCGACCTCTTACGTCAAAATATTGCCCTTAGAACTTGAATCCACCCTTTTGATTTTTTGCAACAATTGATGGAAGCACTCAAGGACAAGGC
>RFJE01000226.1 GCA_003695005.1 Candidatus Hydrogenedentota bacterium
GGATAATACTCCCTATGTACCAAAATCAAGATCTAGTATGACACTACCAAACTTTACTGCGGGACGATTGCTGTATTATAAAAACAAACTGCGCAAAGCCGGCATTACCGTAAATGAAACCGACTTAATTTTAGCGTGTATATTTAGACTACTGCCAAAGCTAAAAGCCGATGAACGCACGCATGAACAAAATCACCAATACAATGATAGAAGGTACAGTTACAAAACCATATACACGTATTGCAAGCAGGAGTTGTGGAACTATATTCAAACAAAGTCGCGGAATCTAAAGATATCCGCTTCGCAGTTGGCCGATATTGCGCTACGGATGTACTTAGAGCCACTTGTCCACCGCTTGCTGCTTACAAAAAGTGGAGACCCTACGACAAGCTGGGAGTTTCATCTAAGGGGGTTTTTATTCCTGCATAGCTACGCAAAAATAATTGCTTTCGATAGGCCAAAAACCCTTGAAGTGCACTTTTTTACCCTGTGGAAGCCGCCAAAGTGGCAGCGGGATGGATAAAGCCACCGTTTCCAGCTTCTAAAACACACACTTTCTATCACTTCCCCAGTTTCTTGCAGGCAACCTCTGCGTAAAGCAAAATCATGGCAAATTAAGTTTTTTTTTTGATTTTACAGGGAATAATTCAGCGCTTACTATTAAGCGGAACATGTCCCACTCTCTAGTAATCACAGACTGGACCTTGATTAAAAAAAGTTGCCGTTTTAGTAAATTGATATATATTGATGCAATGACACAGGAAACTCATTATGATACCATTATCATTGGTTCAGGGCCTGCGGGATACACGGCAGCCATTTATGCTGGCAGAGCGAACTTAAAAACATTATTGCTAGAAGGTGTACCACAGGGTGGTCAGTTAATGATTACAAATGAAGTAGAAAATTATCCCGGATTTCCCGAGGGGGTTTTAGGTCCGGAGCTGATGGCAAAGTTTAAAGCACAGGCAGAGCGGTTTGGCGCAAAGCTGTTGCCGCAGATGGCAGAAGAAGCTGTGCTGAACCAGGGAAAGCCATTTAAAATTTTATCAGAAGGCACTTGGTACACAGCAGACAGTGTGATTATAGCCACGGGTGCTTCTGCACGGTTTTTAGGAATCCCTAGCGAAGAAAAGTTTAAGGGTAAAGGGGTTTCTGCTTGCGCCACTTGTGACGGGTTTTTCTTTAAAGACAAACATGTGATTGTGGTTGGTGGCGGAGATTCTGCCATGGAAGAAGCTACTTTTCTAACGAAATTTGCTTCGAAAGTGACCATTGTTCATAGACGCGATGTTTTTCGAGCTAGTAAAATTATGCTAGAACGAGCAAAAAATAATCCTAAAATTGAGATTTTAACATTTAAAGTAATTGATGAAATTTATGGTGATGAAGAGACTGGTGTGGTAAAAGGAGTAAAGTTAAAAGACACACGTACCGGAGAAATTACAGATTTTCCGGTTGAAGGAATTTTTATTGCCATTGGCCATGACCCGAACACTAAACTATTTGAAGGCCAATTAGATTTAAATGAGAAAAAGTACATTGTTACAAAACCCGATAAAACAGCGACTAGTATTGAAGGAGTTTTTGCCGCGGGTGATGTACAAGACTCCTATTATCGGCAAGCCATTACAGCAGCCGGCTCTGGCTGTATGGCAGCCATAGAAGCAGAGAGATATTTAGAATCTATCCGCGGTTAACTTCAAGCTCTCGGTTTCATACCGGGAGCTTTCCTTTCCTATAAAATGTTATTCTTCTGAAAATTTAGCCGCAAGCCATGTAGCCCAGGATCGAGGAACCAATCGAGTTAATAAATAAGTAACTTTGTTTCGGATACCGGCTGTAACTACAGATCTGCGTCGAAACATAGCTTTGATGCCAATCTCGGCAACTTTTTCCGCACTCATAAAAGCGATTTTACGGATGAAGGGTGGTATATCATGGCCTGCTACTTCTTGAAATTCTGTGATGGTAGCACCGGGACAAAGGGTTGTTACACTTACATTAGTATTGCGCAATTCAAAATTTACCGCTGCGGAAAAATTTAATACGTATGATTTCGTTGCTGCATACACCGCATAATAAGGCGCAGGCTGGTAAGCGCCAATGGAAGCAACTTGCAAGACATACCCCTCTCCCACTTTTAGCATCTTTTTTACATAATGATGAGTTAAATATGTCAAGTGATTCATATTTAGCTTCATCATGCTGTCAAGTACAGGGAACTCTGTTTCTACAAAAAGCTCATGTTTTCCAAAACCAGCATTGTTGACAAGCACATGCACAAAATCGACTTTACTATCTACCGCTTTTATAAACTTCTCTAGATCTTCTCTATTCGATAAATCACAAACATAATCTAAAACATTTACTTTGTATTTTTCTTTTAAAAGTTGTGCCACTTGCTGTAATTTATCCGCACGCCTTGCTGTAATAATCACATCATAATTTTTCTGTGCAAGTTTTTTAGCGAACTCCACTCCTAAACCGCTAGACGCGCCGGTTACTAATGCCCATTTTGGTTTCATTTTGCAATACTCGCAATACCACCTATGTTGTCAATAAAGAGTGAGGGTTGGAGCGAACTTAAGCCAAGCCTCCCGAAATAATAAGCGCTTACTTTACCGCATAGAATTAGTTACATTGGACATGCTTTTGTGCTTCTTTCGGTGCGACTACTTTTAATGCATGAATACGATCCGGATAAACACCTTTTGGAATGAGTGGAATAAGGATCCCCGATTGAAAAGCCAATAAAATCGGATGAGTTGGATCTAAAACCACACCCACTGCACGATAAAACGAAATTGCAGTTTCTCGTAAATGATTATACAAGTTATCAATATCCTGATGATACCTTGGAAAAACTTCCTTTAAGTAATCCCAAAGTACAACAGGGTGATCAGGTAAATAGACAGGAGCATAATCAAAATGTTCTGGTAACCTATATAAATAGTGAAGCTTTGCTTTGTTCCCCCTTGGTGGAAAACTTAAGCTATCATAACGCATTTGGTGACCTAAATAAATATACAACACCAGTGCCATATCTAAATCATTTTGCTCTAAAGAAATAGAAATTTGCGCTTCAAAATCTCGGCTAATTAAAGAAGCTAAATTTTTTTGTTCTTTTAGCCTTAATTTATACAAAAGGGTAAATAGCCAAAAGTCTTTTTGGAAAGAAGGTAACCTCATAAAAATTTTTAGTAATTCCAGTGGAATAAACACACCCCCATTTGGATGACGAAAGACCCATGTATGCCTTTTCTCAAATTCAATGATTTCCGGAGTTAATTCATCTGGCATTAAAAATCCAAACATTTCTAATAAAGTATGAAGGCAGGCTTTATCCCCTTCTTCCATATTTGTGTATAGATCATCCCAATCATAAGATCCAGCAAGCATTTTCCATAACCCATCGGCGCTTCTTGGATGATCGGTGGAAAGAATGTATTTTGTTTTACGACCTATATACCGTAAGTATTCGCTGCCACCAAGGGTCAGCATGTCCATTAAAGGGTACATAGTTTAAATATCAGATGCAATATCCGTGCGTACGTGTAAACGAGAAAAATCATTTTTTTCTTTTAGTAAATCCACAGTGCGATAGGCTAACTGGCGTGCCTCGGCGATGTTTTTTCCATAGGCCACTACATTAAATATGCGTCCTCCTGTGGAAACAACCCTATCACCCTGTCTTTCCGTACCCGCATGAATCAATTGAACTCCTTCCGGCAAATCAATGTCTAAGTTTAAAGGAATCCCTTTCTCATACTTTCCCGGATACCCCTTAGCAGCAATTACTACATTTACGACTCCACCTGATTTTTGCGGAACGACATCATAACCCTTTTTACGAAGACGGGGTACATTTTCCTCTTTGTTGACTGTCCACAATAAATAGGGGAATAAATCTGGTTCCATTAAGCGTAACACACATTGCGTCTCGGGATCCCCTAACCGACAGTTAAACTCAATCATCGAAATATCATCTGGTTTTTCAGAGTGAACCATCAGCCCTAAATATAAAAACCCTCGGTATCGAAAAAAACCTAATACAGGCTCCACAATCCGACTTTTAATAAATTCTAAATGCCCTTCATTTAAGGCATCTCCCGGGGAAAAACTCCCCATCCCCCCCGTATTGGGTCCTTGATTATCGTTAAAAGCTCGTTTATAATCCCTTGCTGTTGGCAGGAAAATAACATCATGACCATTGCATAAAGCAAAAAGAGAAGCTTCTGTCCCTTCTAAAAACTCCTGTAACAGGATTTGCTCGCCTGCCGAACCAAATTCTTCTTCGTAAAAAATCTTGTGAATTTTTTCTCTTGCTTCTTCTGGTGTTCTGTGAATACTAACCCCTTTCCCCGCAGCTAGACCATCCACTTTTACTACTAATGGTTTTTTCCAATCATGAGTAAGAACTAAGACAAAAGAAGAAAATAAATCATCTAAATTAATTGTGGAATCAATGACAATTGACCTTCCTACGGGAATGCCAACCGTCTCCATAAATTTTTGAGCAAATACCTTGGAAGACTCAAGCTTGGCTCCTTCGACATCCGGGCCAATGACAAGAATTTCATCGCCAAAAAACTCTTGGAAATAATCTACAATCCCTCCGGCAAGAGGATCTTCCGGACCAACCACAATCATCTTAATGTCTTTGCTTTTGGCAAACTCTGCTAATTCTGCGAAATGATTAGCAGGAATTTTTACGCGAAAGGTATCTTCTATACCGGCATTTCCCGGCGCAATATACAGATTATCAATTTGATTACTTTCTTTTAGTTTCTCATAAATGGCATGCTCTCTGCCACCACTGCCTAAAACAAGTACATTCATACGTAACCCTTTTGTTTTAAGATATGGTGTAAAGTTTTCCAGGAATATTGCCAGTGATACGTCGTTTCGCCGCAAAACAGCAATTGAGTCTGTGCGCCAACTGTCGGACAGACTCTTTCCCTCAGCAAATTGAAAATTGGTGAGGGATGGAAGCGGAAATGCGGCCTTGCCGCATTGAAGCGTCCCACTTGTGTGCCAACAAGAGGTTGGCGCACAAGCTCTCCATGTCCCACCCGGCCTCACATCCTGTTTCACTTGACTGGCTGTGTATTTTTTTTACAATACCGCATGGGATTAGGTGATATGAAAGATATGTTTTCGCAAATGCGAAACATGCAAAAACAAATGAAGCAAATCCAAAAGCAATTAGCATCCATGCGTTTTGAAGCCGAAACAGGAGGGGGACTCGTAAAAGCTATTGTTGATGGAGAAGCTAATGTTGTGGATATTATTATAGATCCTGACATTTTAGATAAAGAAAGTGCAAAAGCTCTTTCTAAACTCGTAAAAAAGGCTGTCCAACAAGCACAAAAAGAAGCCAAAGCAGCCGTGGCGCAGCAAGCTCAACAATTAGCTGGTGGCCTCGGCCTTTAGCCACTTTTATGCTACCTGAACTCGATGAGTTCTTAAAAGAATTATCAGAACTTCCTGGAATGGGAAGGAAAAGTGCTCAACGTATTGCCTTTTATTTTTTAAGACAGTCCGAAGAAAAAGTGAATCGGTTTGAACAAGCCCTGAAAAATTTTTACCAAAATATTACCACCTGTGGCGAATGTGGCGCTCTGAAAAGCACGCGTGAGCATTGCGAATTTTGCCAAGGAAATCGAGATAAATCAATCCTTTGTGTTGTGGAACAAGCTTCTGATATTTTCGCAATCGAAAACGCAGGTGAGTTTCATGGTCTCTATCATGTTTTACAAGGTGTCCTTTCCCCGCTTGATGGTATCGGACCATCGGATATTCGTCTCGCTGAACTTAAAGCTCGTGTTGATAAGCTTCCTGGATTAGAAGAAATTATTGTAGCAACCAACCCAAGCCTCGAAGGCAATGCGACTGCCAATTATATTGCATCGATGTTAAAAGAAAAACCAATTGTTATTAGCCGTATTGCGAGCGGTTTAGCTTTAGGCTCACAATTAGATTATGCAGATTCTAAAATCATTTCTGAATCGATTCGGGAGCGTAGAAAAATAGAAGTTTAATGGCTAAAATTGCATTTGTTATTCCAGCACTCAACGAAGAAAAGTCCCTTCCTTTTGTGTTGCAGGATTTACCAAAGCCGGATAAAAACCATATCGTGATAGTAGCGGATAATGGTTCTACGGATAAAACAGCAGAAATTGCAAAAAAGTATAATGCCATTGTGGTGAGTCAGCCCACTAAGGGATATGGGATTGCTTGTTTAACGGCATTAGCGGAACTACAAAACCATCATCCTGATACCGATGTGGTAGTTTTTTTAGACGGAGATTATTCCGATTCTCCTAAAGAATGGAAACAGCTTGTAAACCCTATCCTGCATCAAAATTATGATTTTGTGCTCGGATCTCGTGTTCTTGGCATGAAACAAGGGATGACCGAAAAAGGCGCTTTGTTACCGCAAGCACGTTTTGGGAATTTGTTATCCACATTTTTAATTCGCCTTTTTTGGAAAGAGCGCTATACAGATTTAGGCCCTTTTCGAGCCATTCGCTATGCAAGCTTGCAAAAACTCAACATGCAAGATAAAAATTTTGGTTGGACTGTGGAAATGCAAATTCGTGCTGTAAAAGCAAACTTAAAAATTTTAGAAATTCCGGTTTCCTATAAAAAAAGAATTGGTGTCTCAAAAGTAACCGGCACAATAAAAGGAAGTGTTATGGCTGGTATCATTATTTTAAAAACAATTTTTAAAGAACTTTTCGCTAGTCGTTCTGTCTAAAACTCATAAAC
>RFJE01000227.1 GCA_003695005.1 Candidatus Hydrogenedentota bacterium
ACTACAAGGGCCAGGCGAACCTTATCGAGATTTTGTGATACAAGAAGAATCGGATAGGGGATTGCCGGGTTTTATAAATTTAATTGGAATTGAAAGTCCGGGTTTAACCTGTGCATTGCCTATAGCACAAAAGGTTTTCAATCTGTTTTGAGGTATAAAAAACAACGGAAAAAGGAGAGAATATGAAAATTTTGATTTGTGGGAATATGGGCTATATAGGTCCTATTCTAGTACAACACTTAAAAAAGAAAAACTTTACCCTGTATGGTTTTGATACAGGTTTCTTTGCCTCGTGTTTAATGGATACAACATTCCTGCCTGAAGTGTATCTAAAAAAACAATATTTTGGCGATGTTCGCCATTTGCCGGATGAGATATTTGATGGCATGGATGCGGTCGTATATCTATCGGCAATTTCGAATGATCCCATGGGCAAAGCTTTTGAAAAAGTAACGGGAGACATTAATGCGGAGTGTGCTATTTTAGCCGCAACGAAGGCTAAAAAAGCCGGTGTTAAGAATTTTGTTTTTGCGTCAAGCTGTTCCATGTATGGATATGCCGAAGGTGGAGCTCGCACAGAAAAAGATGAGTTAAACCCATTAACGGCTTATGCGCGTTCAAAAGTGGCGGCTGAAAAAGGTCTTCAGCCATTAGCGGATAATAACTTCACAATAACCTGCTTGCGATTTGCAACAGCTTGTGGGTTTAGTCCACGCATTCGACTAGATTTGGTGTTGAATGATTTTGTTGCAGGGGCGATTACTTCGGGCAAGATTGAGATTCTATCAGATGGTACACCTTGGCGGCCACTCATTCATGTTAAGGATATGTCTAGAGCTATTGAATGGGCTTCTACACGCTCTTCCGATAATGGGGGAGAGTATCTCGCTGTGAATGCAGGATCGAATGAGTGGAACTACCAGGTAAAAGAATTAGCCGAAGCTGTGGCAAAAGTCATTCCGAATACTACGGTTACCGTAAATCCAGATGCTGCGCCGGATAAAAGGTCGTACAAGGTATCGTTTGATTTATTTAAGTCCCTGGCGCCGGATTATACGCCGCAAGTTTCTCTTGAACAAGCAGTTAAGGACATTGCAGAAGGGTTAGAGAAAGCTAAATTTTCCGATGCCAACTTTCGTGAATCAGAGTATATTCGGCTTGTAAAATTAAACCGATTAAAAGAAGCAGGTTTACTGAATGAAAATCTAGAGTGGATATAGGAGGATAAAATGATTTTTCATGAAACACCATTAAAGGGCGCTTATGTTATTGAGCTAGAAAAAAAAGGTGATGATCGGGGATTCTTTGCTCGTGCTTTTTGTGTAAACGAATTCAAAGAACATGGGATTGATCACAACATTGTACAAATTAATAATTCTTTTACAGTACCGAAAGGGACGTTAAGAGGAATGCACTATCAGTTACCACCCCATGCCGAAACAAAAATTGTGCGTTGCATTCGGGGATCTCTGTATGATGTTATTTTAGACTTGCGTAAGGATTCTCCAACATTTGGAAAGTGGTTTGGAGCCGAGCTTACAGCAGAAAACCGTAAAATGATGGTTGTACCGAAAGGTTTTGCTCATGGTTTTCTCACTCTTGAAGAGAATACAGAGGCTTTTTATTTAGTAACCGAGTTTTATGCACCACAGGCAGAGCGGGGGATTCGCTGGAATGATCCAAAGTTTAAGATTGAGTGGCCAATGGAACCGAAAGTACTATCAGAAAAAGATGCAAACTGGCCAGACTTTGATGAGAAGTTTCACCTAGGGGAAGTATGAAAGTTTTATTTACAGGATCGAGCTCCTTTACGGGATATTGGTTTATCAGAACCTTAACAGAAGCGGGGCATGAAGTAACGGCTCTTTTTCAAGCAAACGAGTTGTCGGAGTATACCGGTATTCGATCCGATCGGGTTCAGCAAATTCAAAAACAAGCGAGATGTGTTACAGGGATTTCCTTTGGTGATTCTTTGTTTGGAGAGCTTTTAGCCGAAGGTTATGACATCCTTTGTCACCATGGAGCCGATGTTACCAACTACAAAAGCGAAGATTTTAATTTTGCGGAAGCTCTCGCTAAAAATACAAAAAATATCCAGAGAATTGTTTCTGTTTGTAAGGAAAAAAATACTCAAATTTTACTTACGAGCTCTGTTTTTGAAGCAGGGCAGGGGATTGGATCAAAACCAATGCGAGCGTTCAGCCCTTATGGCTTGTCGAAGACCTTTACAAGAGAAGCCTTTGAGTATTTCGCCCTTACTAAAAATATCCCTTTAAAAATTTTTACAATTCCTAATCCCGTCGGCCCCTATGAAGAACCGCGTTTTACCAATTACCTTGTAAAAACATGGGCAAAAGGGGATGTCCCTTCGGTCAATACACCGGATTACATTCGGGATAATATTCCCGTAGATTTACTTGCGAAATGCTATGTTTTGTTGGCAGAAAAACAAGCGCACCATTCCATCGAAAGGCTAAATCCTTCTGGATATGTAGAATCACAAGGTGAGTTTGCTATCCGTTTTGCTCGCGAATTTTCCAGACGCCTAAAGAAGGATTTACAGGTACACTTAAACAAGCAAACAGAGTTTACAGAACCGATCATGCGAGTTAATACAGATAGAGCAAAAAATCTCTTTCCTGATTGGGACGAAAATAAATTTTGGGATGATTGGGTTCAGTATTACGTCCATCTGTATCCTACTTTGAAAACATAGGGACGGGTTTTTTCTTGATAAAATTCTGTTTCTATCTGATGTAAAGTGTGATAAAACAAGTTTAATCTCAATCAAAACTCCATGACGAGCTATATATTAGCTTATTGCTACTGCAGCGCCATGTCCTCCGATGGTAAATACCAGAAAGACCTTTTGCCAGTAACACAAGGTAGTGAGCGTCAATAAGTTTTTGCAGTTTGACTACGCTTCTCTTGCTTCGCTTTACGAAGCAAACACTTACCTTACCACATCCTCCTGCAATCAGCGTCTTGACCACCACCTCTAAATACATCCTTAACGCAATATCGGCAATCACAGAGTGACACACCCTTGCGTGGTCGGCAAGCATCAACAAGATATTATACACCTCGGCTTCCCACTCAACCGATAATTTCTTGTACTTGCCGACTGTTGGATTTTTCCTTCTTACGCGGGTAGTATTGCAAACTTTATACCGCCTTACCTTTTTCGCTACATTGCGGATACAGGCAGAGATAATTTCGGTGTTACTCATTCTTATGCCATTTTCTTTCAGCTTCTTTTTAGCAGCTTTTATGCGGTATAGGTGCCAATTTGGCAGCGAGATACTCGTATCATACTGCTCATCCTGACTTCGATTGACAAGATTTAGGATTGCTTTCCCACTTTGCCGTGGTGATAGGGAAAGTGGATTCATTCTGCGCTTTTTTCTCATATTGCCTCCTGTGCCACATTTCCTACTTTAGATATTTTGGCAACCCTTTTTTACTTTACATATTATTGCATATATTTAGAATGTATTAAAGGGGGCAATATGGATATTTATGATATCATTTCTTTTGAAAACCGCAAACTCGAAAAAAGCTGCATTTCGTTAAGCCTAGAAGCGTACGAGCTGCTTCTTGATGGCGCAGCTTACTTTGAAATCAAACCGCGGGATTTAGCACAACTTTGTATTCGGATTTATTTTCACAGGCATCA
>RFJE01000228.1 GCA_003695005.1 Candidatus Hydrogenedentota bacterium
CAATAATCCTGACAAAAAAGTATCCGGATATTACCAAGTTTTTACAAAAAGTAACTTCTTCTTTTGAAGCAGACAGTATTAAAATTTATTTTCTAAAACAAGGCGATTTTTTACCTATAGAAGGCATGCTTTCTCTCTTTCTAAAAAAACTAAACAAGAAAGTATTTTTCTTTCGGGGATTTGCCGATAGTCCTACTCCGATTCAAAAAATAAGGGCAAAAAATTATGCCTTTATTGGATTTGGACAAGAAAGTGGTGGATTTTTCTTTGGAAGCTCGTCTCCCGATGAATTGGATGATGTAGCTAATTTGTTTCCAAAACGCGCTTTGTTCCGAAAGGCAAGTTCTTTTTGGAAAGGACTCTGGAAAGCCTTTACCAAACAAACAAAAATTATCTTACACATAGCAGGAGGATGGGTTCTTCAATCGACTACGGATAAAAATCCGTATAAAGCACAGTTGTTTGTAGGCGATCAAAAAACCGCATTAGGGCTAGAATCTTTTGCAGCTAAAAGATTTCATTCGACTATCTTTACGGATAATTCTTTAAAAAAGAACCACTTTCATAATATCTGGGGAAAATTATTTAATAGCTTACACCATCATGGTTTAGAATATGCGGTAATTTCTTTAAGAAAAATACCTAAAAAATATAAGCAGGCTTTTTTCTATGACTTTTATTACAGGCGATACCGAAAAAAGCAAACAACAAAGCAAGCATGGAAGCAAGCGATTGATCGAATTCAAAAAGGCTTTCCGAGTCATCCATGGTTTTACTTTTTGGTTTTGTATGCGGATTAAAGTTTTTCTTACTCTTGTTCTAATTTCAATTTCTCTTGTGAGTTCTTGTGGGCCCAATCAGCCAATTCCCTGGACAAAAGAAGACTCGAAACAAGTTTTAAAAGAATTTACAACAATCCGACTTTATGCACAGTTTGAATCGGAAGTTCCAAAAAATATAGAAATTTTTTATAAAATTGCACAAGAAAGAAATATACCACTACCTACCCTTTTGCAAAATTTAAAAAAAGACTATCCTAAAATATACCAAAGCCTATTAGGAAAGCAAAACCTCTAACTTTTTTCATGGTTGGTTTTTACTTTTTCTGCCTGTTTAGCTTCTTTAGCAAAGCTAAATAATAATAAAACAGCCCCGATAGATATAAAAGCATCCGCTAAATTGTACGTTGGCCAACGGTAACTTCCAATTCCCATATCAATAAAATCCACAACGCCCGGCCGAAAAAACCGATCCGTAAAATTGCCTAAAGCTCCCCCTAAAACGAACGAAATGGCAATGGAAAACGTTGTAGAATAGTCTGGTGTTTTTGCATAGTATAGAAGAAGAAAAACAATTGCAATCCCTGTAAGTACATGAAAAATAAAAGGGTTCCCTTGGAATGTACCAAAGACTCCACCTGTATTATACACAAGACGAAAAACAAGCAAATCTCCAATCACAGAAATTGTTTTACCGCTGCCGAGTGCGCCTAATGCCCAATACTTTGTTAACATGTCTAAAACCCAAATTAAAATCATGATGGTAAAAAAGCGTAAGCTAAACCGTTCTTTCCAAGGAACTTGTGTAATTTGTTCACTCATAATTTCTCCTTAAAATAGTAACTTTTCAATTTCGTGATAGTGCCGAACAGGATGAGCCTGAATTCCTTTTTTTAATTTTTCGGGTAACTCTTCCCAATCTGCTTTATTATCGGCAGGGAATATAATATGCTTAATGTGAGACCTTTTTGCCGCAATTAATTTTTCCTTAAGTCCACCAATCGGTAAAACTTCTCCTGTTAAACGCACTTCGCCTGTCATAGCAAAACCTTGCTTTACTTTTTTATTTCTGTATAAAGATAGTAACGCTGTAACAATGGTTACGCCCGCAGAAGGGCCATCCTTTGGGGTGGCACCATCGGGCACATGCAAGTGAATATCATGATCTTCCCAAAACTGTTTATCGTCACTTAAAGACCGAGCATACGTATAAGCAATTAAAGCACTTTCTTCCATTACTTTCCCGAGCTGTCCGGTTACCTTAAACTTGCCTTTGCCTTTAACAGCCTTTGCTTCGACGGGCAGCACAGCTCCTCCTAAAGAAGTCCATGCTAAACCATTTGCACAGCCGGGATATTCAATTTTTGCATTGTAGCGATCTGTAAAATATGCAGGCCCGACATATTCTTTTAATAAATCCATCGTAATTTCACTAGGCACTTCCTTCCCAGTTTCTTTCGCAAGTGCAAATTTTCTAGCAACTTTTCGAAACACTTTCTCTAATGAACGTACCCCGGCTTCACGAGAATAAGACTCAATAATCCCTTTTAATTCTTTGTTACTAATTTTAGGAAAAGGTTGTACGCCGGCATCTTTCATTACACGTGGTATAATGTATTTTTTTGCAATTTGTACTTTTTCTTCGGGGATGTATCCGGAGAGCCGAATAATTTCCATGCGATCCCGAAGCGGGGCTGGAATGGTGTCCAATGTATTTGCTGTAGTAATAAAGGTTATGTGTGACAAATCAAAGGGAATATCTAAATAGTGATCTAAAAAACTCTCATTTTGCTGTGGATCTAATACTTCTAAAAGAGCACTTGCCGGATCTCCGTGATAACTGCTCGATAACTTATCAATCTCATCTAACATGATGACAGGGTCGGCCGTCTTAACCGTGCGCAACGCTTGGATAAATTTCCCGGGCATCGCTCCAATATAGGTACGACGGTGTCCTTTTATTTCAGCTTCGTCGCGCATTCCCCCTAAAGAAAATCGGTAAAATTTCTTTTTCATCGCCGAGGCAATAGACTTTCCTAAAGAAGTTTTTCCGACGCCAGGGGGACCGACAAAGCATAAGATATTCCCTTTGTTTTTTTGTGTAAGGTTACGCACGGCGAGGATTTCTAAAATCGTTTGCTTTACATCTTCTAATCCATAATGGTCTCGATTTAAAATTCGCTCTGCTTTTTTTAAGTCAATGGGTTCAAACTTTGGTGTATCCCACGGTAAATCTAAAATTAAATCGAGATAGTTCCGAATCACAGAATATTCACTTGCTGATGGCTCAACATACTCGAGCTTTTCCACTTCTTGCAGCGCTTTTTCTTTTGCTTCTTCGCTCATGCCACTGCTTTGTATTTTTTCGCGGTAAAATTCAGCGTCCTTTTCTTTTGGCTTTTTATCTAATCCTAATTCATGCCGGATTTGTTTAAGCTGCTCCCGTAAAAAATACTCCCGCTGCTGTTCCGCCATTTTGTCGGTAATTTTCCCTTCAATTTGTTGCTGCAGCTTTAGCATTTCCATTTCGCGAATTAAAAGCCGTAAACTTTTTTCTAAACGCTGCTTGGTATCAAACGTTTCTAAAATCTCCTGATATTCCTCTTTCGATAAATCTAAAATATTGCATGCAAAATCGGCTAACCTTCCCGGGGAATCCACATTCACTAACGTAAGCTTCATTTCTTCGGTCATCAGCGGATTCATGTTTGCCATTTTACGAGCATTGTTAATAATTGCTCGCATAAGACCTTGTGTTTCTTTATCTCGCTTCCCGGAATCTTCCTCCCGAAAATACTCCACTTCTGCAACAGGAAATGGTTTTGTGTAACGATAGTTTTTTACTTTAAAACGAAATAACGTGTTAATTAAAAGTTGAATCCCACCATCCGGAAGCTTCATCTTTTTTAAAACCCTTGCCGCGGTTCCCACCGAATATAAATTTTCGACCGATAACTCTTTAACATTTTCATCCTTTTGCAAAAGGAGCCCAATATAGGGAGATTTCTTAATAACATTTTCGACTGATTCTGCTAGCGGCCCCGGCGGTATCATTAGGGGCGTAACTAATCCCGGAAAAATAGGCCTAAACTTTAAAGGAACAATAAATAATTCATCGGGTAAAAGCTGATCTACGGGTACAATTTTATGGTCCATGTTAAAAGTAGGACTTTAATTTTTTGACATAGGATAAAGTACTTTTCTAGTTTTACGGAGTAAGAAATTTTTTCTATTCTTTAGAAGGGGGACACCCCCTGCCTCCGATAGGGTTAGTGCGCAAGCGAGACAACCTATTTCAAGTGGCTTTTATCTGTAAACTTATCCATGAAAATATGATCCTGCTTCACTCCATGGTTTTTTAACACTTCGACAGCTGCATCAATCATGCCGGGGGGACCACATAGATAGGCTTGCGCATTTTCTGCTGGCTTTAACTTCTTATCCATGACTTCGGTAATGAGTCCTCGATCTCCCTTCCAATTAGAATTTTCCTCTTCTTCTGATAACGCAGGAATAAACTCAAAAGGTGCTTTCCAACTTTGTTTTATTTTCTCAATGGCTTCGAGTGCATATAAGTCTTTTTGCGTTCGCGCACCAAAGAAAAACTGCACTGGCCGTTCGACTCCAATGGCTGCTTCTAAAACTGCCTTGATAGGGGCTAAACCACTTCCACCTGCTACGGCAATGATAGGCGCAGAATCCGAATCTCTTAAAAAGAAAGTTCCTAAAGGTGCAATCACTTTTAATTCTTCTCCGGTTCGATCTTCTGCAAACAACCACTCTGTAAAAGCTCCTCCGGGAACTTTGCGAATGTAAAACACAAGTTCTTTATTTTTCTTCGGTGCAGGAGCTTCTGCCATAGAATAAGAACGAGGCTCTCCAATGGAATCATGGATTAGCTGAGCATACTGTCCGGCAATGTATGAAATTGGTTTTTCTAATTGAACATGAACTTCTTTAATATCATGAGTTAAGTCTTGGATTTGGTTGATTTTTCCTTTTGTTTCCTGTCTTTCCTTGCCTCCACTTTTAAGCAATGTGACTTCAATTTCTAAATCACTTTTTGGAATGCTTTGGCAGGCAAGTCTCATTCCACGATTCAGCTCCTCTTTTGGTAAGGCAAAACCCATATCGGTAAGCTCTTTTACTTCTCCATGAACAATGCATTTGCATTCTGTGCAGCTACCTACACGGCAATTATATGGAAAAAATAAGCCGGCCTGCTCTGCTGCTTCTAAAATGGTCTGACCTTTTCGAGCAGGAAATACAATCTCGGTGCCACGAATCTGAATTTTAAAGGTTGGCTTTTGCTTTTTGCTAAAGAATTTACTAAATACACTCATGCTAAAGGCGTTGTAAAAATGCTACACATTCCGTAAACAGCGATTCTTGGCAGATTCATTTGACGGTGTGTCAAAAAAACTTTTTTTTTCCTTAATAGTAGGATGGCAGCAGTTCTCGGCGAAACGCCGAGAACCGCTGGGTTAACATTAAAATTAAGGGAAAAAGGCCTGCTCGTGCTCAAACAGTCCTCGGCAGAGCCTGCGGAACTGCGCCGAGCAGGCCTTTTTCCCCTTCACGGAAAATTGCTGGTAGGATGGCATTATGGAAAATGAAATTTTAAAAAAGTTACGCGAAATACAACTTACTACGGAAAAGATTCAGGAATACGAAAAAAATCGCATCCAAAAGTGGGATAGAGAAAATACGTATCACATAGAAAATGAGAGTGCGAAAAATCCATTTTATTGTCTAGTGATGTTCCCGTATCCGTCGGGTAGAATTCACATGGGACATGTTCGCAATTACACAATTGGTGATGCTGTCGCTCGTTTTAAGAGATTACAGGGCTATGATGTACTTCATCCTATGGGGTGGGATGCCTTTGGCCTACCTGCAGAAAATGCTGCTATTAAACACAAGACCCCCCCTGCGAAATGGACTTACCAAAATATCGATGCCATGCGCAAGCAGCTAAAACGGATGGGGCTTTCGTATGATTGGCAACGCGAAATTGCCACTTGTCGTCCTGAATATTACAAATGGAATCAATGGATTTTTATTGAAATGATGAAGCGCGGTTGGGCATATAAAAAAACCGCGCCTGTCAACTGGTGTCCAAAATGTGAAACTGTATTAGCCAATGAGCAAGTAGTCGATGGCTGTTGTTGGCGTCACGAAGATACCCCTGTTGAGCAAAAAGAATTAAGTCAGTGGTTTTTTAAAATTACCGAATTTGCAGAAAAACTATTAGAAGGTCATAAGAAGTTAGAAGGCAAATGGCCGGAAAGAGTGCTTACCATGCAAAAGCATTGGATTGGGAAGTCCGAAGGTACCATTGCACAGTTTCCCCTTCACGAAGCATCAAAAGAAGCTCTTGGTTCGTCGTACGATAAACTAAAAAAAGAAGCTTTAGAAATTTACACAACACGGATTGATACAGTGTATGGAGTGACGTATATGGCACTTGCGCCGGAACATCCATGGTTAGACTCCATAGAAAATCCACAATTCAAACAAGCCATTGATGCATTTCGCGAAGAAGTCAAAAAAGTATCGTTAACCGACCGCGAAGAGGCAAAAGACAAAAAAGGCTTGTTTACCGGCATCTATGTAACTCATCCTTTTACAGGGGAAAAAATTCCTGTATGGACAGCAAACTTTGTTTTAGCCACTTATGGCACTGGTGCTGTGATGTCAGTACCAGCTCATGATGAAAGGGATTTTGCCTTTGCTAAGGAGTATAATTTGCCAATCCAATACGTTGTCTTTCCAAAAGAAGGGGAAATCCCCGAAGATGCTGCCTTTACAGAGTATGGGATTTTAAAAAACAGCGGGCCGTATTCAGGGCTTTCTTCTGCACAGGCTCGTCAAAAAATGACACACGATTTAAAGGAGAAAGGAATGGGCGATTTTAAAGTCCAGTACCGTTTGCATGATTGGTTACTCTCGCGTCAGCGGTATTGGGGCACCCCTATTCCTGTCATATATTGTGATAGCTGTGGGATTGTTCCGGAAAAAGAAGAAAACTTGCCTGTGGTACTTCCCGAAGAAGTAGAATTTAGTGGAAGTAGTTCGCCTTTAAAGGACATGCCGGAATTTTTAAAAACAAGCTGTCCACAGTGTGGGAAAGAAGCTACTCGCGAAACCGATACCATGGATACCTTTGTGGACTCGAGTTGGTATTGGGCTCGTTACATTAGTCCCCGAAAAGAAGATGGCATTGCAGATAAAAAAAGTGCAAAAAAGTTTTTACCAGTCAATGAATATATTGGTGGGATTGAGCATGCCACCATGCATCTTTTATATGCACGCTATTTTGCTTACATTTTAAATGATCTCGATGTCCTAGAAATTGATGAGCCATTTGCCAAGCTAACAACACAAGGGATGGTGATTAAAGATGGCCGTAAAATGAGCAAATCGTTAGGGAACATTGTTGACCCCGATGACTTTTTGCAAAACCAAGGAGCGGATACCATTCGGTTATTTTCTCTTTTTGCAGCGCCGGTGGAAAAGGATTTAGATTGGTCCAATGAAGGTGTGGAAGGGGCACTTCGTTTTTTAAAGCGTCTCTATCGTTTTGTAATGGGTTTAAAATTTGTAAATCCCGACTTGACTCTTATGCAAACCGTTCCCGAAAAAAAGCCAACAAGTTCTCGTGGTAAAAAAATTTGGCAAAAAACCCATGAAACCATTTTAACGGTGACAAAAGACTTTGAAAGTCTTTCTTTTAATACAGCAATCGCTCGCTTAATGGAATTATTAAACGATCTCTACGCTGAATTTTTTAGTGAAGATGGAGAAAAGCTAAAAGTAGAAAAGTCTAGTTATGAATTAGAATTATTAAGTTTTAGTGTATCTTCTTTACTTGCGATGTTATTTCCTGTGGCGCCATTTTTATCTCTTACTTTATTAGAAGAGTTAGGTTTAAAAGAAGAAAAAGAATTAAAGTGGCCACAAGCCGATGAGAAAGAAGCACAAAAAAGCGAAGTGGTTATTGTGGTACAAGTCAATGGTAAAGTACGGGATAAAATCTCTTTGCCAGTGGATATTGAAAAAGAAGCAGCACTGCAAACCGCGTTGCAATCGGAAAAAATTAGGAAGTATGTGGAAGGAAAAGAAGTCAAAAAACAAATTTATGTGCCGAAAAAGATAATAAACTTTGTGGTTGGATAATTTCATGGAAAATGCATTAAGCAAGCGCGAACAAAGTAAAGAAGAGAAGCGAAAAAAAATTTTACAGGCTGCTCGAAAAGTTTTTATTGAAAAAGGCTATCACTCTACTTCCATTTCTGATATCATCCGACAAACAGATTTAGCTCGCGGAACATTTTATCTGTACTTTCGCGATAAGCAAGAGATTTTTGATGAGCTTGTAAACGAGCTTTTTCAGGCGATTACTCGCCATGTAAATATGCTAGATTTAGATAAGCTAGAAAGCGAGCAAGATTTATATCATAATTTAGAAATTACTGTGCAACATTTGTTTGATACCCTTATGAAGCATCGAGAAATTGCGCATATTGTTTTGTCCACCCCCTTTGGTACAGACAGTGACTTTGATAAGAAAATTGAAGCTCATCATGAAATGCTTTTCCAAGTAGCCACAGTGATTTTTCGCAAAGCTGTAGAAAAAGGGATTTTAAATGCCGACCCTGTCTTACTTTCGCATTTAGTTTTAGGTGGGATGAAAGAAATTGTATTCCAGTGGATTGTAAAAGGGCGCTACGAAGGGGATATGAAAAAAGAAGTACGAGAAATTGTCCGCATTTATATGAAAGGTGCTCAAAACCGGTAATGACTAGTTGACAGTGATACATCATTTCGTCGTATCTCTGTTGGTTAGTTCTTTGCAAGGTTTATCATAAATGGTTTGGAATAGCACGGTATCGGGAAGTAAATTTTCGCGCTTTAGTCTAGGATCAATACTACCTTGTGGACGGTAAACGAGACTGCAACGATAAACAGGTTGTTTTAGTTTGATTCTTTTAGAAAATACAGCATACCCCTTTCTTGGCTTAAGGGTGCTATCTCGCAGAAGTTCGCGGTCAATCACTCGTACTTCTTTGCGAAAATCATAGCGGTAAATTTGTTGATTGTTTTTATCATAAACATAAAACGTAAGGATGCGAAATAAATCCCCCGAAGGAAAATGATGCCCAATCTTACTCATTTTGATGGTAAATGTTAAGTCTGATGAATTGTGCATGGTAATTTTTAGTTGAATAGAATCTGAAAGCTTACGGCCAAGATGCAAAGAATGATCGTTCCCTTGAATATGGCAAAAATGACAGGCTTTGCTTACACCACTTTGTTTATATTCTGTCACTGTGTTTTGCATAGGAGTACTTTCATATACTACAGGAGATAGAGATTTGGGAAAGCCAAACTGATGACAGCCTGCGCATAAATTCTCGCTGCGAAGACCTTTGGAATACTCTACTCCATGAATACTTTCTTTTTTACTCATGGATTTGGAACCATAAATTTTTCCATTTCGAATATGGCAAACAGCACAAGTAATCCCTTCTGAGGGAGAAGTTGGTATCCCTTGCAAATGAGAGTCTCCTTCGAGTTGGTATTTTTCAAGGGGAACATGGCATGGTAGGCACCACTTGAGTTTTTGTTCTTGTAAAGCTGTGTAATAAATGGGATCCTGATAAGCTGCTGCATGCTTCGAAGATTTCCATGTTTCATAAGCTTTTACGTGGCAGTTGCCACATGGCAGGGATGAAAGGTCTTCTTTGTTTTCACTAAGATAAGAAGAATGCATAAAATGCACTCCTTTAGTAAGGCCAGAAGACAAAACATCAGGGTATGATATCGTTTGGCTGATATGGCAAGAGATACAAGAAGTTTTCTGTTCGACCTTCTTTACAACAGAGCAGGTAAGGGTTAATAATTCAGTTAAAATAAGTCCGAGAAAGCTTAAAAAACGTACCACTTTTTAGCACATAAGTGGGTTATTCATTTTTCGCAAGCAGATACGAGTCCGTATCTAGTAAATCCATTTTCGCGTCATTATTCTCTGTTACATCGGGAAAGGACAAAGGCTCCGTAGTAATTCTTTGCACCTTGATATTTTTATAAGAAATTTTAAAAGTAAATTGGTGCTTAGAAAGGTTCTCTAAAAGGGTTGCAATAACAGGTGAACCAATATCCATATATACAATGTCCTTGTTTGACCAAAGCAGCCAAGTCTCTGTCCAAGTATCACAAGTTCTAGCACAGGTTTCTACCTCGCGAGTAAAAATGAGTCCAAGGGTATCTCCTACTTTTTTATGAACCCAACTTAACTTGTAATAACTATTAATTCCTTGATCTTCCGAATGAGTAGCATTTTCGTCCACTCCGACAGCTTTTCGAAAAAGACGCATTAACTTAAAATAGTTTTGTGCCTTTGTTAAGTCTAACTCTAAACGGATGGTAGAAGTATCCGCCAATTTCTTTATAATCCCTTTTTTAAGAGCTATATCCAAAAGTATGGAAGCTAGCGGCATTACAGATTCGGTCTCATTATCGTAAATACCAAGTTGTAACTTTTCACGGTTTTTCTTTAGGAGGGTATAGGCTTTGTCCAGTCCATTATTATTAAGCAATTCCGGTATTTTAAGAAAAACTAATGTATATAGCTTATTCCGCCAAAAGACTTTTGTCTTTACTACTTTTAGATTGTCATTTGCCGACTCCATAGACAATCCATCATCTTCAAAAAAGATAGGATCTTCTTGTAGCAATGGACCATAAGTGCGTTCAAATCTAATAGAAGTAGTTTCTTCTGTACTTAATTTAGGATCACCAAAATTACGTGCATCTAGATAGGAAGTTAATAATTGTTTAGTCTTATTCCGCGCAGCTTTAGAAAGATTTTCCGGAAAAAAGAATATTGCTTCTTCGACAGGTTTTTTTTCTAATTCACCTTCCTCCTTGCTTGCGGCATTATCAACTTCTTGATCTTTATTATTCTTAGATTCTGGTGTTTTTTCCTCATGAACTCTATTTGCCGACAATAAAACAAAAGGCGTCTTTTTTAGCATTTCTGTTGAAAAGAAATAATATTCCAGTAATGAGTATGACCGTATATCTTTGAGCTCGTCAATCTTTTCGTTCGTTACCTTTACAG
>RFJE01000229.1 GCA_003695005.1 Candidatus Hydrogenedentota bacterium
GGATAAGGATAAAAAGGCTAAATTGTACCTGTCTATGGCAAAAGCTTATGAGAATTTAGGAAATCATGCAGAAGCTGCTAATATTTATGCAAATATATTAGCCGATTCTTCCTTATCACAAAAATGGAAAGTATTAGCCAACCGTAGACTGTATTTAATTGCTCGCAAAATATATGATAAGCAAGAGGTTAAAAAGAGAATTGCCTCCGGAGTTCGCTTAGGAGACCATCGGTTTTATGCAAAATCAGAGCAAATTGCAAAAGTGATGGCAAAAGTAGATCAAGATGTTGTAAAAACAAAATTAAATTCTTACAAGGAAAAACAAGTTCTACTTACGAAAAAGATAAATCCACAGCAAAAAGAGCCTTTAGAACAATATACATTGCATAAAGACCACACTCGTAAAAAAAGTAAAAAAGAGGGGAAAACAAAGCAGGAAAAAGAAAAAACGGCCCATTCTATTACGCAAGAAGAGTTTGCGGCTTTAACCCCCGATTGTCCTAGTATTGACCCAAAAGTAGCGAGAATGGTTTTAAATAGTATGCTTAGTATTCCGGAAAGAGAGGAAATTTTACGAAAGAAATATCCCAAACAAACTGAAATTTTAACCATGGATAATAATATTTTGCAAGGTCCTATTTTCAAAGCCACCAAAAATGAAATTCAAATTTTTACCATTTATGGAGTTATGAGGCTATCGCGGGATCAAATCCAAAGAGCAAAGAAAAAACACTATGGTAAATAATGTTAGGTTTCTTTTTCTGTAATGGTTTTTCGAAAATATTTATGAAATTTATAAGAAAATGTCTGTCTTGGCATTCCTACTAATTTCGCAGCTTCGGTAAAGTTGTGCCCTGCTTTGCGGTACGCCCAAAGTAACAATTTTTTTTCTTCGTTTTGGATAATTTCTTGAAAGTTTTTGCCTTCATATTCTTCGTTTAACAAGTCAAAGGCTTCGTTTGAAATAATCGGCATGGTATTAGAAGGTTGTGCTTTCTCTATTGCCCAAAATATATATCCAATGATTGTATCACTCTCATCTCGGATTCTTCGAGAACGAATTTCATAGTGGTCTATATAGACAGGAATGACCCAATATGAATCAACATCAAGAGAGCCATGCATTGCCTCTTTAGCAATGACTTGTTTCATGGACTCGTTTAAGGCAGAGGGTGAGAGTTCTTTCTCATGAAGTTTTCTTAATTTTTGCCACTCTTCATTTACAAAAAGTTCTAACCCCTGTCTATCAATCGCTGCAATAGGAATGGTAAGAGCTTCTAATGTAAAAATAGCTAACTTTCCCTTTTCAATTTCTAATTTCCACAGAGGCTTTTTCTTTTCTTGCACTGTATCTTGTTTTGCTGTGCTAGGATTTGTTTCTTCCTTTATAGTTTCTTTCTTGAAAGACGGATTCAAGGTAACAATTTTATGAGTTTCGTTTTTATGATTTTTAGTCGTTTTTAAAGGCGGTACTTTAATGTGAATTTTTAATTTTTCTTTTGTATCGGGAGTAGAAGAATATGAAACTGGTTCCAATGCGGAATCAGCATTCGATGATTCTAACGATTCATCAGATGGAAGGGCAGTTTCTTTTGGCTTCCATTCTTCTACTTGAGCCGGATACCATGGCTTTGGCAACTTTACAGACGCATAATTTTGGATCGTTTCCGACCTTGTCCAATATCCTGTTAATTCCCAGCGCGAATTGATAACAGGAATCACTGTTTTCCCCATGTGCTCAATTGATCTTTTTTCAAAAAGTTCCAATAATATCTCTTCCGATGGTACCTGTTGTAAAGGAATTGGAATTTGAGGATTGTTTAAAACAGACAAATCACTTAATAAAGACGTTAAGTCTTCTCTTTGCAAATAACCAATCAGATTGCCTTGTTGGACAATAAAAAATAAATCTGCCTGTAACTGGATAAATAACCGAAGCAAAGCCCTTACTTGTTCTTCGCTTGCTGTAATATTTCCTACATGCTGTGATGCGCTCTGTGCCACTTATGTCAATATGGAAAAAATTTTCCTTTTGTAAATGCATTTCTATAATGCATTTCACCAATTCCATTTAACAGATAGTGAAAGACTGCGGGGCGGAATCATCTCATAAGGACGTCTAAAGTATTTATCCCTTAAGTACCTTTCTAAAAGCTCGGTACGAGAATCCATGATATTATTGATTTCAAGACCAAAAGTAAAATTTTTATAGGTGTAACTTAATTTTGTATCCCATGTAAGGTAAAACGTAAAGCGAGAAATTCCTTCGTAACCACGGGCACGCTGTTCGTCTTGGATGACAACCGGCCCTTGCGACAGGCCATCCGCAATCAGGGTATCTCCTAATGGCTCTCCATCACGATACCGAAATAGATGGCTCCAAGTAATATTGCCAAAATAAAAATTTGTAATCCAATGAAGCATATAGCCACGGTCATAATCCGTACGTGCTAAAGATGCAACTTCTGCATTTTTATCTGCTGTATCTTCGCTAATATAACCAATATCGTTTATCCAGGGACCATTTCCTGGTGGCGGAGCTGCTACTTGAAAATAAGCTCCTGCTCCCAAAGAAGTATCCCAAAAGGAAGTCCGCTTTTTTCGTAAAAAATTTATTTCTAAAGAAGCATAGTAAGAGTCTGTTTGGTTATTTCCAAGCAAATAAGTCTCATTTCCATAGCCGGAAACCCGATCATACACATAACCCTGTCGGCTTTCAGGGTACGATGTTTTTATATAGCCGGCAGAGGTTTGCGAATCGGCATGGACTTTTAGTAAATTGCGATACCACCTTAAGTCGGCAACTACAATCATGTTCCAAAAAGTAGATAGGGCAGTTTCATAGCCCATGGCAAGCTCTTCATAAACCGGTGTATCCCAATCATCCGATTTATGATAAGCCCCACCAAAACGACGCAACAGGCTTCCTTTTTCCGAAGCTTCGTAGATGCCATTGCCATTTAAATCATTCCAACTATACTGCTCTCCGCTTAACGATTCCGGATTTAAAAAACGAACTACATTCCCTGGAATAGTAACCACTTCATGAGCTAGCGTAAAAATGAGTTTTTTTTGTTTTTTCCATTTGCGGGTAAACGTTAACTTTGTGGCGGGATTCAATCGCGAATATAAAAGCTGATTAGAAGAAAAACCATTTTGAAATACAGCAGCCGGAATCCACTTGATTTCCCATTTTGCGAATTTCTTCTGAATAGGAAATTCCGCTCGTTGCAAACTGAACCAATTATGACTCATCGCATTGTTTGAATACTGTTCTATAGTAC
>RFJE01000230.1 GCA_003695005.1 Candidatus Hydrogenedentota bacterium
CCATACTACATATAAATATAAAAACTTCTGCCATTGTCAGGGTATTGTAAAACCTGACTACCTTTTATTTCCACATTGCCTTCTAAAGTTTCTAGGATTTGTTCGGGGGATGTTTTTACTAAATAAAATAAAATTCTTTTTGGGGTATTCAAAATCACTCTTTCTTCGGGAAGTAAAATCGATAATAAGATACTTCTTAACAAGGCTATTTGGTGCGATTCTAAAGCAGGGACTTGTAAGATAAGTACGTTGATTGGCCGAGCCCCTAATTCGGTTACGCGAATGAGCGTTTTTTGAAAGGACTCTGTAAAATTCTTTAGACTGACGGGACTTGCCACTTCTTTTTCTTCAATGTATGTACGCAAAGCAGGAACCATATCGTAAATAGCGGGGGGAACTTTTTTATCATCTTGTCCATAAATTATATCAGGTAGTTTTTGGTAAAAGAAAACTAAATAGGAATCTAAATAAAATTTTTGAAGCGGAATAAAAAACAAAGCTTTTGGTCTATTTTTTTTAAGGCCAAACCGTTTTGTAAAAAATACATTTTGTAAATGTTCTTTACCAGGAAAAAACCATGTTTCTTGATTGGTAACTGGAAATATTGCATCTTGTTTTAAAAAATAAAAATTAGAAGCTAAAGAATCAGCTAAACCACTATGTGCTTTGACATAATAGCAACCATGCTCTAAATCGAACAGCATAAGGGATGCAGCATCGGCTTTTAATTGGTTGGCACTTAATGCTAATAGTCTTTTTACTTCCCTATCTTCAATTTCGTCAAAATAGACATCATTTAAAGCCGGTAAAATAGGATTGACTAAAATGCTTTTAAACTTTTCTCGGAAGGTTTCTAGTTTTTGTTGCAAGCTTTCTGTCCATTGATATTTGGATTCCTCTTTCTCTGGTTGTGCAATTTGTTCCAGTAAATCTCGGGATTCTTCTAGGGCATGCGCGCGGATTTGCTCAATTCGTGGTGGTAGAGTTTCTTCCGGCATTTCTTCATCACTAAAAGGGTCAATAAAACGAAATTCTCTTACAATTGGTTTTAACTCAATAACATTTTGTTGTTTAGTCGTTACTTCTTCTACTTCAAACACAGCTTCCGAAGGTGCACTTGCTGCGACTTTCTCGGCAGGAATTTCTTTCTCGATGTGGAACGCTTTTTCGTCTAAAGCAGGCAGCTTTATTTTTTCTTGTTCTTGTTTTAAAGCATGCAATGTACGCTGATAGGTTTGCAAAATTTGTTCGACCTCTTCTTTCTTTTTCGACGTTAATAATACAGAGATTGGCTCAAAGTTTTTTTCGGCAATCCACAAAAGCAAGAAAGCAAATCCGGCAAAGAAGACAAGCCAAAAGGAAAAAAAAGCATAAAAGGGTAAAGCTTCTTGTGCTAAAAAAAGAGAAAAGCCTAACAAGGCAGAAGGTTTTATGGAAATACCAAATGTAGCATCAGCTTCTATGGTAAAGCTCGTTGTCTGATACGAGTTTTTCAATAGTTTCTCTTCAAGAAATTTTTTTTGTATTTGTGATAGAGCATCTTCAGGGATTAAAATAAAATTTTTACCATTTGTTAAACCACAAAAAGGACTAGAAAAGGGTTTTATAATTTTCCAAGATACAAGTAAAGCACCGATCAGTTTTTTATCATCCATTACGGGGAATAAAGTTAAGAGTTGATTTTTTTGGATGTATCGGCGAATTCCTCTATTTTTTTTTAGCTTTTTTAATTTCTTTTTAATTTTCTTTAAAGGAAGTTTCGAAAATGTTTTTGCAAACACATATCCATTTTTCTTTATAAAAGCCATGTCTTTTATGCTTCGATGCAATTCAAGGAATTTCTCTAACTGCCATTCTGGTAGGGACTCTAAAAAAAATAAGTGATTCAAATCGCCGGCTAAAATGCTTTCTTTTATGTTTTTCTCTTCCGCGAGAATAGAATCTTTTAGATTTTTTTCATAGAGTAAAATGGCTTTTTTCTTTTCATGTGGCTGCCAATAAAAAATATCGAGAAAATAAAAGAAAACTGACGCGATAAACAGCGAGAAAACAAAACTTCTTGCATGGAAAAAGGATTTCATAAAGAAAATAACATACCTCGCTTACTCAACTTTGTAAGCAAAACTTCTTTATATTTGTTTTTTAGCATACTTTTTGTAGATGGCGATACATTACCAACAATAAAACAACTTCCATCTTTCAGCTCAAATAGTACATAGTTTTTTTTCTCTTGTACCTTTCGTAAAAGTCGTCTGCGTAATAAGTACGAAAGTGCTGTTTTTTCCACTGTTTTTTTAGCAGGTTTTTTAATATAGGCTTGTGCCATTTTACGAACAAGTCGATTCCATTTTTTTCTGTTCCGACTACGACTCATCAGAGCAAAATATGAGGGTGATGGTACAAGAACTTTGCGCAAATTTTTCGGGTCTTTAGCATTATACATGGCCACAAGCTCTTTTAATTCTTTCGACCCTAAATAAAGTTGAGCAGCAACTGCATAGTTTTTTATTTTCCCGGCAAGGGGTACTAAATATAAACCTGCCTTTTTCGGAAGTTTCGATTGAATAATCCCAGGAATGTATTTCCCTTTTGTTAAAAGCAATTTTTTTAAGCGAGCAATTTCTTTTTTAAGCCGAGCGATTTCTTCGGCATTTGCTGCGCCTGGCTCTTCCATGAGTTTTGGGTATTTGGGATCATATTCCACTGTAAAAGTGCGTCTTGATTTATTACCCGCATCATCTACCGCTAAAAACGTAATTCGGTTAAAACCTTTTTTTAGCTGCACACTACCTTCAAAAGAACCATCATCCAGATTAAAATACTCAATGGTAGCTTTCGGGAAAACAAGAATTTCTACGGGGGAAATGTCCTGCACTCGCCCCCGAAATTTTAAATCCTGAATACCTGTTTTAGAGGGAAGAGTTCTTACAAAAAGATCAGGGGATTTTGTATCATAATAGACAATTTCTTTTTTGTGAGAGACTCGACCGAGCTCGTCCACAGAAGTAATTTTTAATTTATTTCGTCCCCGTTTTAAACTAACCTTTGCAGTATACGTATTGGTTTCAAAGTCCATATCCGTTGGCTTACCATTTACAAGCACCTTACGAATTCCTTTATCAAAGCTACCGGTCACTACAATGCTTCTTTCCTGAAAAGCCCGCTTTTCTAAATTGAGCCTAGCACTGACTTTCTTCTTTACATATTCTACTTCAAAAATTTCTTCTGTTTTCTCTCCGGTTTTATGAATCGCAACAAGCTTTAACTGATTTTTTCCTTTTTGTAATTTAACTTTCTTTTTAAACTCTTTTGTTTTCGGATCCACAGGAATCTCGACTTTCTCTTTGTTGTTTACCATAACATAGAGTTCTTTGACAAGGGGGCCCAAAATGGATCCACTAAATTCAACAAAGTCTCGTAAAGTGTGATCGGGTATTTTATCCGTATCTAATTCAACGATAGTAACATCTGAAGTAAAATTTAAAGTAACTTTCTTATTCGTTTTTCTGCCCCCTTTGTCCAGCGCAGTGACTAAAAAAGAAAACTTCCCTTCTTTTCGAATCCGAGCTTGGGCTTTAAATTCATATTTATTAGCAGAAATAGGTGTAAGCTCTGCTGTAATTTGACCCGGGTTGATAATAACTTCGTCTAAATTTTCATCTTCTACCGTCCCTGTAATGGTAACGACATTGCCTTCAATTTTATTTTTATCAATTTCATTTACAGTTAGTTTCGGTGGTTTTGTGTCCACAGAATATTCTTGTGTAATTTTATTTTTATTTAGTGCAATATCTGCAATTTCTACTGTAATTTTAGCGCCACTGCCAACGCGGTATGGAAACCGAAATTTTTTAAATTGCCGGTCAATGATTACACGTTTTGCAGGGATGGCTTTTCCAGCTAAATATACTTTTAGCCACAATAGATTTTCTTCCATGTATCGGCCAGTAACCATTACTTCTTTTTTATCTTTTGGAAGCTCTCGAAAAATAAGCTTTACTTTCGGTGGTGTATTATCTACAATAAAACTTCCACGAGATTCATTGATCTTTCCTTTGCTATCTTTCACGGTAAACCGCAATAAGTATAATCCATCTGTAAGCTTGCTTGTATCAATTTCCGCTACCTTTACTTTATCTCCTTTTTTAGGTGAAGATAGCCGAATTCCTGTTTTCACCCATTTAGCCTGTACTTTATCAAAAGGTTTATATTGTAAATCCCACGAGGAAATACCGGATGAGGATAATACTCGTGCATAAACGGCTACTTTTTTAGGCTCCTGATAGCGAGATGCTAAAAGGCGAGCTTCCGGAATTGATTTATTAAAGACAAACACTCCACTACCATCTGTACCTGCATAAAAGTTCTCACCTACAACAAGAGCAGCAAAAACCGAAGGCTCGGTCAGCCCCGCTTCTGCTCGATAGTTTTTAAAAAGCAGTGTTTTTTTTGATAAACGACTAACACCATCAAATGTTCCGATCCATAAAAAAAGACCATCATCCACAATACACTGTACTTGGTCGTCCACAAGACCTTCGTCAACTGTCAATGGCTCAAAGCGTAAGGATGAACGGTCAAATCGGGAAACCCCGCCACCTGCTGTGCCTACCCAAACGGCTTCCGTATCCACGGAAATCGAAGTAACAAAAGGGTTGTTTAAACCTTCTGTGGTGCCATAGCTAAGCCAAAAATCTTCGTTTTTATCATAATAGCTAATGCCATCCATGCCACCTGCCCAAATGTAGGTGCCATCTGATTTTAAATCTTGGATGTCATTTCCGGCAAGACCTTCTAAAGCCGTGTATGCTTTCCAAGTATTTCGTACAATATCGAACCTATCCACCCCTAAACGATTGCCAATATACAGCACATCTCCGTCAAGTAAAATTGTATTGACTTTGTTATTACTCAGCTGCCTTTTTTGCTTCGTATATTTTGTAATTTTTTTGCTCTGTAAATCGTAGCGAAGTAAACCGGTCGGGGTACCTGCCCAAATAACTTTTCTCTTATGGTCAATGGCAAAACTGGTAATAAATTCTCCCTTCAAGTATTCTTTTGTTTGCCCATTTTTAATTTCATAAAGACCACGCTCAGTAGCAATCCAGTAGGATCCTTTCTCGTAATGCATGGCCTTAATAAATTTTCCGCTAATTTTAAACTTTGCCTTATGGAAATTTGCATAAATATTGCTAGAAAAAAAAAGGATAAAGAAGAGAGCAATATTAAGCATTCGTTTCATTAAAATAAATATCGGATATTAAAGTTAGCTTGTCTAGCAAAAGAAGCTCAGGCGACAGCGATACGGCAAAACGCCGTATCGCTGCAAAATGACGGGAGCGGCTACATTTTTGTGGGCGGCAAAACGAATTTGTGCCTCACCCTTGCTATTGACAGAGAATATACTTTACAAAATATCCGTTACTACTAAGCTGGTTAGGGAGGCAATATGAGTAAAAAGAGAAGAGTGAATCCACTATCCCTGTCTCCGCGCCAAAGCGGGAAAGCAATCCTGAATCTTGTTAATCGTGCTCAAGACGAACAATATGATACTAGCATTACCTTACCGAAATGGCAGACTTACCGGATAAAAGCTGCAAAAGAAAAATTAAAGCAACATGAGCTAAAAATGAGTACAACAGAAATCATTTCCGCCTGTATTCGGATTTTAGCAAAAAAAGTAAGACGGCATAAGGTTTGCAATACTACCCGCGTAAGAAGGAAAAATCCAACAGTCGGCAAGTATAAGAAAGTATCGGTTGAATGGGATCCGGAAGTGTATAACATACTCATAATGCTTGCTGACCATGCAAGAGTGTGTCATTCA
>RFJE01000231.1 GCA_003695005.1 Candidatus Hydrogenedentota bacterium
ACACCGAAGAGGCCGAAAAAGATGATCACCAGGGGTGCCGCAATACTCAGAATCAGCGAATAGGAGGCATATGGCGGAGTGGTCGACACCGGGATCCATCCGGAGTAGAACCGCACGTAGAAGGCCGCCAGTCCTGAGAGCACGGCCACGACGAAATCATTGACCACCAGGACGGTGGAAAACAAACGCGGATGTTGCTTGACCATGGCTGTGTTCCTTCCCTGCGTTCCGGACACCGTCCACTGGTGCCCGCTCTTCCTGAGGGGGTGCTATTATAAAGTTGAAAGCCACCCCGAAATCGAAAAATAACTCAGAGGGCCATCCACATAACTTTAAAATTTTCAAGCGTACTTCAACAAATGATCGCCCAAAAGTCGGTTAATTGTTTTGAACGCCCAGAATGTTCAACTATTTCTTAGCTACACCTGCTATACAAGTTGAGGCTCGCGACCAATTTCTTTGGCTGTTTCAATTGAAAGGTATCCCTTTTGAGACAAAAGCGCTAAATATAATTGTTCAATTTTTTTTACCATAGCATTTATACTAAATTTCTCAATCACAACTTGTTTTGCATTATTTCCCATCTTTTTTCTCGTCTCCCTAGAGCTTGATAAAAGAATTATTTTCTCAGCCATTTGTTGTATATCACCAAACTTTGCCAAATAGCCTGTCTTTCCATTGACTACAATATCCTTGTTTCCAGTTACATCTGTTGCAATAATTGGCAGTCCAGCGGCCATGGCCTCTAAGGCGGCAATAGGCAATCCCTCATATCTTGAAGTAGAAAGAAAGAGATCAGACGCTACAAGTATATCCCTTACATCATTTCTATATCCTAGAAAACTAATTTTATGATCGACATTCAAGTTGCGTGCAAGCTCTTGCAAGTCAGACCTATATTCACCATCACCGACATACAAAAACCTAATATCCGACCGCATAGAAAGAACCTCAGAAGCGACTCTTACAAAATGATGTGGACATTTTTGATAGGACATTCTAGCGACGGTAACAACAACAAAATCATTAAGGCCAATTCCCAAATCTGAGCGGATTCTAATTCGCTCCTCGTAATCAGACTCAAACTTCTTATGATCTACCCCATTATAGATGACTTCAATCTTTCTAGGATTTGTGAGACCTAACTTTAGAGCAAGCTCTCGTTCGCTATGAGAAACACAAATTATTTTGTCAGTTACTCTTGCAGCGAGCTTTTCTAGAAATAAGAATAGCTTCTTTGAAGCAATGTTTCTGTCAATTTGAAAAGGAAAAGCATTGGGAGTGTAAATAATTGCCTTTGCTCCGGCATAAGCTGCAGCGAATCGAGCTAGAAACCCCGCCTTGCTGCTGTGCGCGTGCACTATGTCAGGACGCATCTTGCGAAACAAACTCAGAATGTCATAAAAGGAAGTCAAATCTTTCTTGAGCGATATGTTTGGATGAATGTACAATAACTGGCAATCAATTCCTCTAGCTCTACATTTCTCCAAATCCAAGAAAAAATCCGGAGCAACCCTAGCATTTGAATATATAAGCGAATAGTCGAATTGCTGTACATTTGAGTTGAGCAAGAAGTTAATATAATGGGTTTTGACACCATCAATTGCAGGCTCAGATATATGTACTACTTTGGGCCTATTCATCATTTTTAGAAGCTCCTGAGCTGTACTGAATTATACAGGTTTCTTACTTTTTGGGTAACCAAAAAACATCCCTAGTCAACGGAAAATAGGGTAATGTTGCAACTATGACTATGCCGAGCCAGGTATAGGTTTCTGTGAACTGCCCTTGAAAGAGTGTTTGAATAAAAATAAGTGCAAGTAATGATTGGGCCCAATATCTTAGTTGATTTGGCAAACGGTATGTTTCTAGTAGGAGAACAATCCAAATAGATAGGTAGGACGCAAGCAAAACAAGACCTCCATTGGCAGCCATCTGCAACGGAACATTGTGAAGATTTGTAGCTGAGTATTTTCCTCTGGCTACATGTCGCGCAAATGCAGTTGCATAACCATAACCATAGCCCACAACAGGTCTAGATTCAATTTTTTTAATGGTATTTTTCCAAAACGTGAGCCTGCTTCTCACACCTGTATCTAGTGCTGAGGCCGCACTATGAATCCTTCCAGTTATCACACTTTTGATTGGCGAAGCGAAAAGCAATATTACAAGAAACACAAAAAGGGCGGCAAATCTAAATCTCAAAATGCGGTGCCTAGACCTTGACTTAAATAAGATGTATATACCCGCAACACTTAACGCTAACCAGTTGGTTCTTGAAGGGACCAAGAAAATAAAAAGGAAACCAATGATTATAGAGGCAAGCTTTGGCCTATAGGTGTCTTCTCTTAGGCCCGTACTGCCATTGAAGTAATAAAAGACGATCAGAAACTGACATACAACTAGCCAAGCGGCTAGCAAATTGAATCCGCCAGAAACTAATGGGTTAATTAGATTACTGTAATAGGTTAGTTCATAGCTTCCGGAATTAAACGTTTGGCTGTGCAGGAAAAAGACTACCCTATCAAAATTTTTCCAAATTGTTAAGACCGTAGAGAAAAACAGGATGCTGAGGCTGTATTCTGCGCCAAGCACTATGTTCGATAAGAACTGACGTTGATTTTGCAGGTTTGAAAAAAACAGCAAGAAAAACATGATTGATACGAAAGCAAGCTTGGCGAGCTCAGCTATACCCGCTACCGCATCATCAGAAGTGATAAGGGTGCTGACCGATACTACAAAAAAAAGGAAAACCGTTACCAAAATTGGCCTAAATGCGGATTTCGTTGCGCTAGATCTTGCACCATACTTCAGGTTTCTGGCTAGCTCTATCAGAGCTCCAACTATCATTACGATGTGCCATGGCCGTAATGTGCCGAATCCATGCAGTTGAATCCCCGTATTTTGAAAGGGCATAGACATTACAAGGACGACAACCCAATCCCTTTTAACCAGGAGCAATCCTAAAAGAAACAGCTGAATTAGAAGCAGCAAACCTTGCTCGACTTCATTATTGCTTACCGCAAGGGCAATAATGAAACACGTTAGGTAAAATGATAATGCGCCTCCGGATTTTATGGCGATTCTATTTGTTCGAAATTTCTTGTGCATTTCATTTATCTAGAATTTGCACATGAGGATGATCATATTTTATGGGTCGATTTTCCGGCAGAAAGCGATACAGCGCCCTCTTAAGGGTGACCAAATCATCGGGAAAATCAAGCTCGGCCCAGCTGCTGGACGGAAATTCTAAAGTACTAACCTGATGTTCCTTGGCGATTCTGTCAATTGCGTTTAGCCAAAAAACATTAGGGCCTTTTTCCCTTAGCACAGTTTCAGTAGCATTTCTTATGAGTGCGGCTCCATTTCCGGAAAAACGAACAAA
>RFJE01000232.1 GCA_003695005.1 Candidatus Hydrogenedentota bacterium
TATCAACGTTGCATATTCCCTGTATATTTTGTAATTTTTCAAAAATAGCAAACGTACTTCGAGCGGTCTGTTTTTTATGGTAAGCGCATTTTACAAGTAAAGTATCACCCCGAAAATAAAGTTTTGTTTTGTGCTTTTTAAAAAAAAGACGAATACGATAAGAGGTTTGCTTTGGCTGAACAACAAGAGAATTCGTAGAGTGTGAAATAACTTTTGCAGTAAAAGCTTTTGGAATGTTCGCCGATATCCCAAATGGCTTGCGCAAAAAAGCAAAGCTGACCCCAATGCTCATCCCAAGAATAGAAATAAGAGTTACCATCCAGAAGCGATTTTCTATATTTTCTGTGTGATAGTAAAAAAAGAGAAAGAAAAAAATGGCTATAAAAAAAGCAAGAACTGCTGCTAAAGTAAAACCGTGAAACAAAAGTAAAATGGCGATGTATGCAACAAAAATAAAAGGAAATATCACCTAGCAAAGGTAAAAAAAATGGCTTCTGCGTCAAGAAGTTGCTACAAAAACCTTTGAGGTGAAAAACTAGAAAAAGCATTTTTGTTGTCCCATTCCGCTAAAATCATATTGGCGAGAGATAACGATAGCGAAACTCCTTTTCCACCTAACCCGCATACATGAAATAAGTTTGGATGATAAGGATCCCAACCTAAAATAGGACGGGAATCCATACTAAATGTCCGGAGACACGCCCAATAAGATTGCACCCCTAAATGTAAAAGTCCTTGAAAAGATCCTTTTAGAGATTCTGGTAATTGCTGTATAATTTTTTCATCGGCATGATAGTCATCCCCATTGGTTTTCCATTCTTCGCAAAGAGAGACTAAATAACCACCATTTTCTGGTTTTACATACACATCTTCTTGCTCCGACCAATAAATTGGTTCTTGGTTCGAGGCCTGCTCCGACTTTAAAAAAAATAAATGCCGCTTATATGCATTTAAGGGAAAGCTTTTTTGAAGGCCAATTTGATCGGGATTCGCCGACCATGATCCTGCCGCTAAAAATACAATATCTTCTTTTGATAGAGGTAATTTACTTTGTTGAGCGTTCACGTCTTCGTAAAAAATTGTATGGATCCATTCTGATCCACAAACTTCTTTTACTTGGGCATTCTCGAGAAAAGTAATTTTCGTAGCATAATGTACTACCTCTTGCTTTAAATGAGCATGCAATAGAGATAAATCGACAGCACCATTGGCAGGAATCCATAATCCCGAAAAAAAATCCCCAAAAGAAGTTTTTGTTTCTTGGTGTGTTGGTTTTAAATCCGGATGCAAAGGATGAGATTCACTTATATAATCTCGCTCTAATGGCTTTAAAAGCAGCCCCTGCTTATTGAGTAAATTTGGAATGTGGATCATGTTTAAAACAGATTTCTGCAAAGGATAAACTAATTCTGGATCGGGATCATACGTTCGAGCTATGGCTGCATTTCGAGAAGAAGCATACTCAAAAAAAGAAGCTTGTTCTAATAGAACAATTTGGTAATTTTTTTTCGCAGCTGCGATAGCTGCATTAAAACCAGCAATTCCCCCCCCAATAATAAAGGCTGTCGGCATATCTTAACTTAACTTACTAGCTACAACGTCAAGAACGCTTGACAACACGGCTCATGTTTCCGATAATTTATACGTGGTACAAGTAGATAAAGAAGAACTAAAGATATTTTTAGATGAGTTAAATGAAAACTTAAATTTTCTCGACGATGCCATATTAAACCTCGAAGAAAATCCCGATGATAAAGATACTCTAGAAGAAATTTTCCGTGTAGCTCATACTGTAAAAGGCAGTGCTGGATTTTTAGGTCTCGATAATTTAGTAAATCTTGGGCATTCTATGGAAAATGTTTTTATGAAAATCCAGCAGGGCGAAGCGAAGGCAACCCCCGAAGCAGTCAATCTTTTGCTCGAGAGTAAGGATAGAATTTCGGCCATTGGAAAAGCTCTTGCCGACGGAGAAGATGCAGAAAAAATTGATACTTCCGACCTTGTCAAAAAAATTGATGGCCTTTTGCAGGACACAAGTAGCCAGAAAGAAGATCCATCCGATCAAGAAGAACATCTGGCTAAAGAAAGTTCGGGACTGTCGTTTCCACCAGGAACAAAGCTCATTCGAGTTTGGATATCGCCACATGAAGTCGTACCTTCCATACGTGCCTTTTTAATTCGAAAGAAAATTTCCGACATTGCAGAAATTTTACTACAAGAGCCAGATGAAGAAGAGGTAGAATCCGATGCTTTTGCTGAACAGGACGAAAAAGAAGTAAAGTTTTATGTAAAAACAGATGTTCCCGATTCAGAAATTCCATCTCGCATCCGCGTGGATTTAATTGAAAAAATAGAAGTTAGCGATGTATCTACCGAAGATCAGCCATCGGATACAATGAGCGACGAAGAAATCAATACTCAAATCCAAATGGCTCAAAAAGAAAAAGAAGCGGAGGAAAAAGACCAAAAGGAAGAACAAAAAAAGACAAAGCAAGCAACTACTACGGTAGAGCTTTCCGACAGTGTGCGTGTTCCTGTAAGCAGGTTAGATACACTTTTAAATTTAGTAGGGGAAATGGTCATTGCCAACAGTGGTTTTTTACAAATCCAGGATCAATTAAGACAAATCCCAGGTCAGGAAGATCTTTTCCGTAATGTTCGAGACCGCGTAAAAGACTTATATCGCATTTCGAGCGATATCCAGGAACTTGTAATGAAATCACGCCTTGTTCCCATTGGACAGGTCTTTAATCGGTTTCGTCGGTTTGTTCGGGATTATGCTCAAAAATCCGGGAAAAAAATTCATTTAACTCTTGTTGGCGAAGAAACAGAAATTGATAAAAAAATCATTGATGAGATTATTAAACCATTAACCCATTTAGTCCGCAATGCTCTAGATCACGGCATCGAAAAACCAGAGGAAAGGTTAGCAAAGGGAAAACCAGAGGAAGGTCAATTGACTTTAACAGCATTCCAGGAAGGGAATTACATTAATATTGTAATTCAGGATGACGGACGTGGTTTAGACTACCATAAAATTATGACAAAAGCTGTGGCCAAAGGCATTATCTCAAAAGAAGAAGCCGAGTACATGTCCGAGGAAGATTTAGCTTCCCTTATTTTCCGACCAGGATTTAGTACAAAAGATGAAGTTACCGATATTTCCGGTCGGGGAGTTGGCATGGATGTTGTAAAACGATCTGTCGAAAACTTAAATGGCACCATTGATATTGATTCCTTTATTGACCGAGGTACCACGATCACCATTAAATTACCGCTTACGTTAGCCATTTTAAATGCTCTAATGGTGCGCATTGGCCAAGAAAGAATGTCAATCCCCATGGCTTCCATTGTCGAAACACAAAATATTACGTTAGACCAAATTATTACCGTAGAAGGTAATGAGATGGTGCGCTTGCGAGATACTTTAATTCCTATTATTCGCATTAACGAACTTTTTGATATGGAAGCTGACGATCACCAAGAGGGGGAAGAAATCCCCATTATTATTGTAGAAAACAACGATCAACTCATTGCCTTTTTAGTGGATGAATTTATTGTTCGCCAAGAGATGGTAATTAAGTCATTAGCGGAACATTATCGTCCTATTGAAGGAATTTCCGGTGCTTCTATTTTAGGAGATGGTAGCATTATTTTAATTTTAGATGTGCATGGTTTAATCCAGCTACATCGAAATAAAGGTGGTTTAGAGGGAACGGATTCAGCCATTGCGATAGCACCACCATCAAAAGATTTAAGACTTTATTTAGACGAAAAAACTGTACAGAAACAGGAAACGGATCAAACAAAGAAGGAAGAAGAAAAGCCACAGGAAATACAAAAGCAGGAAAATAATCTCACTCAAAAACAGCCAACCGAAGAGCCTACAATAACGGAGGGGGAAAAAATCATCCTGAAAGATGCCATAAATGAAGCATTAGCGAAAAAAACAGAGGATGAACCTTTGATTATGCCAAAAACGGAAATAAAGCCCCAGGTTTCTTTACTTGAATGGGAAAATTTAGAAAAATTGCAAAAAATCTTTGAGCCGGAATATGCAGAGCTACTCAAAGATTGGTTAAGACAAGGTAATGAGCGGGCAGAAAAAAGTATGCATCATTTAACCGGCAGTGAATCTATTCATATTGGAACAACGAAAGCCAAAAAAATGCGGATTCAGTCGCCGGAAGAGTTGTTTAAGAAAATTCATACATTCCAATCGGATGCTGTGGACTTCATGCTGCCGATATTACCCATGCATGGAAGCTTGCATTTTTTAATGACTCGAAACAATGCAGATAAGCTTGTGGAATTACTATGGAAAAAAGCCAATATTGAAGCCCCCGAAGGAATGAAATACGAACCGCTTTTTGAGCTAACTAATTTAATCGGAAGTGCTTACACGAATTCACTTACACAGGTCACCGACATTTTAATTGAGCCAGGTGTCCCTAGCTTATTAAAAAGCGCAGATGACATTAAAACCGAAATTGAGCAAAGCATGAGTGGACAGCAATTTCGGGTTCTTTACGTAGAAAATAAAATTTTATGGGATGATGAATCTGTTTTAGCAGAGCTTATTTTAGTCATTCCTGAAATAAAGGTTTTACAAAATATCAAGTAAATAAAAAACTGCCAGTAATCATGGCAGCAGCGCGAGTACTGATTGTAGATGATTCCGGTTATATGCGGCAAATCATCCGGAAATATTTAGAGCCTAAAGGTTTTATTGTAGTTGGCGAAGCGCAAGATGGTTGGGAAGCTATCCAGCTTTTCGATAAACTACGTCCCGATATTGTAACCATGGATATTTCCATGAAGCGCATGGGGGGTATTGAAGCTACCAAGCAAATTAAAGCTATTGACCCAAATGCAAAAATTGTAATGGTCTCCGCACTAGGAGAAGCTCGCTTTATTAAAGAAGCCATTAAAGCCGGAGCTGCTGATTTTATTATTAAGCCCTTTGTGGAAGAAAGGCTTATTTCATCATTAGAAAATCTTATAAAGAAGGAAGAAAAATGATCAGGATTTTAGTTGTCGATGATGCTACTTTTATTCGAAATATGGTAAAAAAATCTCTTTTGCCACCAGATTTTGAGGTGGTTGGAGAAGCTGCCGATGGGAACGAAGCTATTAAATTATACGAAGAACTTAAACCAGATGTTATCACAATGGATATTACCATGCGGGGAATGGATGGTTTAACCGCATTAGAACAAATTATGAAAAAAAATCCCGATGCTAAAATTATCATGTTGAGCTCGCTTGGAGAAGAGTCTCTTATTAAAAAAGCCATTAACTTGGGAGCAAAAGATTTTATTACAAAGCCATTTAAGCCAGATAGACTCATTTCCGCGGTACGAGCGCAGGTAGAAAATTAAAAATATGGGGCTTATTAGCAAGAATTTTAATCCACAAAGCCCGCCAAAAAATGCAACAGAAGCGTTAGACGCTTTTTTTTCCGGATACGGAGTTTCTATCAAGCCTAAGCCCGCTTCTTTTACCCATGATGGCATGCACTTTCAGGCAAAGTTGTATATTACCGATGAAAATGACAAACCTTTATTAGAAGTTATTGAAGGAGTCAATGAGCCAACTTGGTTATTTTTAGCAGAAAAAATACTTGGTGTAGAAGCAAGCGCTGCGAAAGAAAATGAATCAGACATTGCCGACATGACTCAAGAAATTTTAAATATCTTTGCCGGCAATGCCATCAAGGATTTTTTTGATGAGCAAATTTATCTTTTAACCCCGCCAGAACCAATTGCTGCTTCTGCGTTAAATCCTAAAAGTGATGTAATGATTATTAGCTACTTACTCGGGGATCAAGAGAATCACTCTGTTTTATTTGCTGTATCAAAAATGCCATGAGCCAAAAAGCTCTTGCCGTTGTTATTGAAGATTCCGCGATTAGCCGTGCTTATATTACTAGCGTTTTAAAGGAATTAAATATTTCCTTTACGCCATTTGAATCCTTACCCAGCTTAAACCAAGTAAAACAATCTACTTTTCTAGTGACCGATTTTATGCTGCAAGAAGGCAGTGTAGAAGATTTCTTATTAAATTTACGAGCTTCGGGATACCAAAATCCAATTTTGCTTGTTACTTCCATGCCAGAAGAAGTCTTGCAAAAAAGCAATGTACTCGAAGCCGTGAATTTTTTACTGCGCAAGCCTTTTTCGAAAGAAGAATTAAAAAAAGCACTCGAACTCGTCTTACAGGAAAAAAAATTTACATCGGAGAAAAAATTATGGTGTGCCCGGAAAAATCCAATTTCTAATAAACCAGAGCTTTTTGAATCCCCTTTTTTACAGGAAATCAATGGTGAGCATGTAACTTTTGAATCTTTATTTCATTATGATAAAGGAGACAACATTATTCTTTGGATGACTTCGCCGGATGGCATGAGTTTAGTTCAGAAAGAAGGAGTCATTGAAAAAAAAGAAGCAAAAACGGTTGATCAAAGTGTGTACACTGTAAGAATCATTTAGATCTTTTGTTGACGGGCAGACTCGAATTTTCAAAACTGCTGAAAATACACCGTTTATACGGTTGTGGGAGTTTTGCATGGAAATTCTAATCGGGTTTTTAATTTTAGTTTATGCAGTGGATATTTTAGCGCTCTTTTATTTTGGGTTGCATTGCTATGCAATGGTTTGGCTTTTTAAAAAAAATGGTGGGTCATGTTATACTAAAGAAGAGGATTTATCGGAACTTACCCAAAAAATGGGTGATTGGCCAATGGTTACCATACAGCTTCCTATGTATAACGAGTACTATGTGGCCGAGCGGGTCATTGACGCAACGGCAAATTTAGATTATCCTAAAGATAAGTTATACATACAGGTACTAGATGACTCTACCGACGAAACAAAGCTTTTAGTCGAAAAAAAAGTAGCAGAGTTAAAAAAACAAGGCTTTGATATTGAACATATTCATCGTACAAATCGACAAGGTCATAAAGCCGGAGCTTTGAAAGAAGCCATGGACAAAGCAAAAGGAGAATTTTTAGCTATTTTTGATGCAGACTTTATTCCGGCAAAAGACTTTTTGAAAAAAACAGTGCCGTACTTCTGGGCTCATCCTAAAATGGGAATGGTACAAACAAGATGGGGGCACATTAATGCAGACTACTCGTTGCTTACAAAAGCACAAAGTATTGGGATTGATGGCCATTTTATTATTGAGCAAGTTGCCCGCAATGGCAGTAATCTCTGGATGAACTTTAATGGTACAGCAGGCATTTGGCGCAAAGAATGCATAATAGACGCGGGGAATTGGTCTGCGGATACGTTAACCGAAGATTTTGATTTATCTTATCGTGCAGAGTTAAAAGGCTGGAAATTTAAGTATTTAACGGATATCATTAATCCTGCAGAGCTTCCGGCTACTGTGTCGGCTTATAAATCACAGCAATTTCGATGGTGTAAAGGCTCGATCCAAACGGCTGTAAAACTTATTCCTAAAATATGGAAATCCAACGAAAACTGGAAAATTAAACTGGAAGCCATTACACACTTACTCAATTATTCCGTTCACCCTTTAATGGTTATCAATATCTTAGCAACTCTGCCACTGCTTCTTTTTAACGAAGCCTACTGGGATGTTTCCATTAAAACTTTATATGCTGCAGCATTTTTCCTCTCTATAGGTACGTTTGGGCCAATGTATTTTTATATGATTTCTCAAAAAGCCCTGTATAAAGACTGGAAACGAAGAATTCAATACTTACCCCTTTTAACCGTGATTGGGACTGGGATTGCTATTAACAATACAAAAGCATGGTTAGAAGCTTTAATTGGAAAAAAGTCTTCTTTTGTAAGAACACCAAAATTACGATTAGAAAAAAATACCGATAAAGTAGTCGAAAGATCGAAGTATACAAAAACAAAAATTGATAAAGTAGCTGTACTCGAGTTTTTAATGGGAGTTTATGTAATGTTAACCATTGCTGTAGCCATTGACGTAAAAAAATATTTTGTAATTCCCTTTTTAGTGCTATATGCAACTGGATTTTTTTATGTTAGCTTTTTTACTGTTTACGAAAAAATTAAACACAACTTGCTCGCTAAAAAAGCAGAGCCTGCGCAAACAGCTTCTTTAGACTAAGGTAGAACATCCATAGATGTCCAGCGATACGTCTTTCGCCGTATTGCTGATGCGGCTCCCGTTTCCGCATCCTTGCGCGTTACCACCCGCATAGTTATGCAGTGTTATGTCGCATGTGTACGGCCACCCACATAGTTACGCAGCATTATGTCGCATGTGTACGGTCCTGCACATCCATGCTTTTTGCCTTTCCTCACAGAAAGCCTCGGGGGGTGGCGTAGGACGCGCCCGCAATCGACGGCCGCAGGGACTAAGGACGTCAAAGCACCAATATATAATGATTGCAAAGTATATTCACTTGTAATATTAGAGACCCTCGATTGCGGAAAAGCGCGGCCGAAGCCAGGGGGGTGTCCCCCCTTCTAAATCATAAAGATTACTCGCTTACAAAAAAAACACAAAAAAAATTAAAGCTATTGAGATTCCTGCCGATAATAGATATAGAGGTAGTACGCGATGAGACAAGGAAAATGGATATTGATCTTAACCATAGGAATAAGTTTTATTTTTAATCTACATGCAAGAGAGATATTAGATCCGCAGGTAAAGGCTCAAATTGAAAAATTAATGCCATTTTACATTACACCAGAAGAAATCAATTCCTCATAAAGCCTTACGTTAAGTCTAGTAGAAGATA
>RFJE01000233.1 GCA_003695005.1 Candidatus Hydrogenedentota bacterium
ACATAAATCTCATTTTTTTGATGAATTAAAAAAATTTAATCCAAAAAATTTTGACGCTATTTTTCATTTAGGAGCATGCTCTTCCACTACTGAAACTGACTTTGATTACTTGTGGAACAATAACGTAGAATTTTCTATGCGTTTAGCAGAATATGCAATGGAAAATAAAATCCGTTATATTTATGCTTCTAGTGCAGCTACGTATGGCGCAATGGAGCAAGGCTTTTCGGATGATGAGAACCAACTAACGAACTTAAAACCTATTAACCGATATGGTTATTCCAAGCATAAATTTGATTTAATGCTCTTAAAAAAAGGTTGGCTCAAAGAAACAGTTGGTTTAAAGTTTTTTAATGTCTATGGTCCAAATGAATACCATAAAGGTGACATGCGCAGTATGATTCACAAAGCTTTTGGCCAAATCCGCGAAACTGGTAAAATTAAACTTTTTAAATCCTATCGCAAGGAATTTGCAGATGGAGAGCAAAAGCGGGATTTCATTTATGTAAAAGATTGTGCCGAAGTTATGCTGTGGCTTTTAGAGAATAGCCAAGTTCATGGTATTTTTAATTTAGGAACAGGCCAAGCTCGCAGTTGGAATGATCTAGCAAAAGCAGTTTTTACCTCCATGAACCGCCCTGTGCAAATTGAATATATTGAAATGCCAAAGAACATTCGCAATGCATACCAGTACTTTACACAGGCAAATATGGACAAGTTGCGAAACGCAGGTTATACGCAAGCCTTTACTTCTCTCGAAGAAGGTGTTCAAGACTATGTAAAAAACTATTTAGAAAAAGATGGTTATTTAGTTTAGACCGTTGATGAGTGTTTATCCCCTTATTTACCAAATCCTTGACGGTGGGTTTTTATCTCGCAGACTTGAGTAATGAAGTATATTGTTATCGCGAGTGGTGGAGCTTTCGGAGCATTATTGCGGTATGCTTTATCGGGATTTATTTATCGCTTTTCGAGCAGCGGCTTTCCTGCGGGCACATTAGGGGTAAATTTACTAGGAGCTTTTGTGATTGGCCTTTTGTGGTCTTTTTTTGAAGAGTTTACCTTGCCACCAAATTTAAGGTCTTTTGTATTTATTGGAGTCATTGCATCGTTTACTACATTTTCCACGTATTGCTTAGAGACTTTAAACTTAGCTCGTGACGGAGAATGGAAATATGCGATTATGAATTTCTTGCTAAGTAATGTATTAGGGATTGGATTTGTGTTTTTAGGGTTTTTAGCCTTTCGGTGGATTTTACAACTTGTTCGGGGGTAACATGAAAGAGACAAAAGAAGGAATTTTGCTTAGAATTTTTATTGGAGAGGATGATAGGTACAAGGGAAAACCACTTTATGAGCAAATTGTAACGAAAGCGAGAGAGCTTGGTTTAGCGGGTGCAACGGTATTTCGAGGGATTTTAGGTTATGGTGCCAATAGCCGTTTACACTCTGCAAAACTTCTTCGTCTTAGCGAGGACATGCCGATGGTGATAGAGCTTGTGGATAGCGAAGAAAATATAAAAAAACTTCTTCCTTTTTTAGACGAATCCGTAAAGCAAGGTTTTGTTAGCATGGAAAAGGTAAAAGTAATTCGTTATAAATAGACCATCGATACGTCGAAACGACGTATCGATGGAATTAAATTAAAATTACTGAAATAGTACAAAATAGCTTACAGATTATCTCAATTTCGAAAACTTCCCTTATGAGTCAGGCAGAGTTGGAAATTGAAGTAAGTGGTCAGCGGATTCCCGTGCAAAAAGGCCAAACATTTGCAGAAGCTTTGCAACAAGCAGATGAGAAAATTAAAAAGCAAGCGAAAAAGGCTCTTGCCGTTAAGCTTAATGGCAAAGAATACGATTTAAATGTTCCTGTTCCCGAAAGTGGCCATGTAGAACTTTTGCAGTTTGATTCTGACGAAGGTAAAAAAGTATTTTGGCACAGTTCTGCACATGTTTTAGCGCAAGCCTTAAAGAGGTTGTATCCCGATATTAAATTCGATGATGGTCCGCCCCTATTGCAAGGTCCCGGCCATTTTTTTTATGATGTCTATACGGATCATAAAATTACCGAAGAGGATTTTCCTAAAATTGAAGAAGAGATTCAAAAAATTGTTCGAGAAAATTACACGATTACAAGACGGGAAATTCCAAAGGAAGAAGCTATTAAAAAGTTTAAAAACGAAGGGGAGCGTTTTAAGGTTGCGATTTTAGAAAACTTACCAAATGATGCTGTCATTTCATTATATAGGCAGGGTGAATTTGAAGACCTGTGTCGCGGACCACATGTTCCTTCTACCGGACGATTAGGGGTTTTTAAGCTTACTGCGGTGTCCGGCGCTTATTGGAAAGGCGACCCCGCGAATCCAATGTTACAGCGAATTTATGGTGTAAGTTTTCCGGATAAAAAAATGCTCAAAGAGTATTTATTTCGGATTGAGGAAGCAAAGAAAAGGGATCATCGTAAATTAGGCAAGGAACTCGATTTGTTTAGCTTTCATCCCGAAGGCCCCGGGTTTCCGTTTTATCATGAAAAAGGTAGTATTTTATTTAATACATTAGCGAATTTTATTCGGAACGAATGCGAAAAACGAGGGTATAAAGAAATTCGCACCCCGATGATACTTTCGGAACAATTGTGGATCCAATCAGGGCACTATCAAAATTTTAAAGAAAATATGTATTTTACCGAAGTCGAGGATAAAGAATTTGCTATTAAACCCATGAACTGTCCGGGAGCAAACCTTGTGTATAAAAGTGCTCCCCGCAGCTATCGAGATTTACCCCTTCGGTTAGCCGAACTCGGGCTTGTACACCGTCATGAACTTTCTGGGGTGTTACATGGTTTATTTCGAGTGCGAGCCTTTACACAAGATGATGCTCATATTTATTGTACGCCGGATGATTTACAGAAGGAAATTCGTTCCGCTATCGAATTTACAATCGACGTGTACAACAAGTTTGGATTTAAAGATACAATCATTTATGTGGCTACGAGACCGGAGAAATCACTTGGCTCGGACGAGATTTGGGAAAAAGCAACTTCTGCTTTAACACAAGCACTTTCTGATTTAAATTTAGAGTATAAAATTAAAGAAGGAGAAGGTGCTTTTTATGGACCAAAAATTGAGTTTAATATTAGTGATAGTTTAGGTCGCCAATGGCAATGTGGGACAATACAAGTAGACTTCTCGATGCCGGAGCGTTTTGAACTAGAATATATTGGTTCCGATGGCGCAAAGCACCGGCCTGTTATGGTTCATCGAGCTATTTTAGGATCGCTAGAACGGTTTATGGGAATTTTACTCGAACATTATGCCGGAAAACTTCCGCTTTGGCTTTCCCCTGTTCAAGTTCGAGTCTTAAGTATTTCGGAAAACCAACATGATTATGCCAACAAAATTACCGAAGATTTAAAAAAGGCGGGTTTTCGTGCAGAGGCCGATAACCGTAACGAAAAAATTGGATATAAAATTCGAGATTGGAATGCCAAAAAAATTAATTATGCTTTAATTTTAGGGGAAAAAGAAAAACAAGAAAATACAGTAACGGTGCGTTCAAGAGGCGAAAAGGAAAGTTATACTGTTTCGCTTCGCGAATTTATAGACAAGCTTCATTCCGAGTTAGCACAGTAAATTATCAATCACATTGACGGCAATACCAGCAATTCTTGGCAGCGCTTCTCGGCGAAACGCCGAGAAGCGCTGAATTAAATTCAAAACAGGAAAAAAAATTACGGTTTTATGTCGTATTTTGCATGTTTTTTTACCTTTTTAGTAATTTTATTTCAACTAATGTCTTTTTTTTTGAAAAAAACACCCCCCTTTTGGTATTATAGGGTAGAATTCAGCAATACAGCAATAGATGTATTGCTGGGTCCATGGAAGACTGGCGGGACATGGATTTTCTGCCAACTAAATAAAAATAAATAAGGAGATAAGAATATGCTTGACGAGAGTAAAAAAAATAAGACTTATGTCACTTATACTAACAAGGAAGTTACAATGGCGGAGAAGATGACAGGCACAACCGGGAAAAATACGGATAATAAAAAAATTCAGGCGGAAAAAGAAAAAGCGCTAGAGCAAGCAATTTTGCAGCTCGAAAAGCAATTTGGCAAAGGTGCTGTAATGAAGTTAAACGGGGAAAATATTCAACAAATCCCTGCCATTCCAACGGGAGCCCTTCCCCTTGATATTGCATTAGGAATTGGAGGCTTGCCACGAGGTCGTGTTGTAGAAATTTATGGTCCGGAGTCTTCGGGTAAAACAACCCTTACTCTTTCCGTCATTGCCCAAGCACAAAAACTTGGTGGAAAAGCAGCTTTTATTGATGCAGAGCATGCATTAGACCCTTCCTATGCGAAAAAGTTAGGTGTACAAGTCGAAGAATTACTTGTTTCTCAACCGGATAGTGGAGAGCAGGCATTAGAAATTGCCGAAGCATTAGTTCGTTCCAATGCGCTCGATGTCATTGTTATCGATTCAGTTGCTGCATTAGTACCAAAAGCAGAAATTGAAGGGGATATGGGCGATGCACACATGGGCTTACAAGCTCGTTTAATGTCACAAGCTCTTCGCAAATTAACGGGTGCGATTCACAAAACCAATACCATTTTAATTTTTATTAACCAAATCCGGATGAAGATTGGCGTCATGTTTGGATCACCCGAAACAACCACAGGGGGGAATGCTCTTAAATTTTACTCTTCCGTACGATTGGACATTCGTCGTATTGAATCCATGATGAAAGGGGATGAGCCAATTGGTGCAAGGGTTCGAGTAAAAATAGTAAAAAATAAGGTCGCTCCTCCGTTTCGTAAAACAGCATTTGATATTTTATTTAATAGTGGAATTTCACGAGAAGCTTGTATTTTAGATGAAGCGGTCAAACTCAATTTAGTCAAAAAGTCGGGTACATGGTATTCCATTGGCGAAGAAAAAATGGGGCAAGGCAAGGAAAATGCCCGTCAATTTTTAGTTGAGAATCCTCATTTGGCAGACCAATTAGAAGCTAAAATTCGAGAGCACCATAAAGTACCTATCATTACTGCCAACGGAATTGTTCAACCTGCAAAGGCAACTGATAAAAAAACAGCAAAGGTGTAATACAAAGATTCAACAATTCTCGGCAAAAGCCGAGAATTGTTGAATCTAGAATAGGTCCCAAGAAACTTTTACGAAGCCGCTAAATCTGCAAATTCTTCAAAATAATGAAAATCTGTTTCTGTAAGTGTTTTCATATCTAATTGCATTTGTTCAAAATATTCCAATAAAATCCCTAAATGCAAGCTTTCTTCATCTTGCTTCCCTTGCAAAGATTTTTTTCCTAAAGCAATATAATACTTTTCCCTAATGTTATCTAAAAAAGATTTTGGCTTGCCTGTAAATATCAAGGCTGATGCAATAACATCAAACACAATAGTTTGGACGATACGAGTAAATTCCTCATCGGATTTTTCCCAATGCTCGGATGCGATTTCTGTTTGGAAGTAGTCCCCCCATGTGAGTATATCTGGTAACGTACCAAACTTTTTTATGGAAGCCTCTTTCTCTTCCTCGCTGATGAATGCAGTCTGTGCCATACGGTCGATAAACTTCTTTAATGCCACTAAACTTTCTACCTTTGCTTCGGATAATTGATTGTGTGCAACCATATCTGCTAAAACGGGATTTAAATTAGCGTGCTTTTTTTGCATTGTCCTCTCCATATCTTTCTTTTTTAATGGTTAGCAAAAGTTCTAATGCTTCTTTGTAATTTTTTTCAAACATAAGGGCAGAAGCATACGTAATCCATTCAGTCGTAGCAACTTGATCTCTTTCTTTTTTATTCTTTGCTTTGTGGCGCATCTCATCTACCCATTGCCCTAATTTTTCAGGACTTTCAAAGCGCTGCATGAGAGACTCCTCTAATGTTGGTAATTCCGGTAAATTACGACGTTTTTTTATTTTAGCCAATAAAGTTTCGGATAAAGAATAATTACCTTCCATTAAAGCAGCTGTGGCTGTCTTTGCTAATAAATCATCTTCGAGCTTATCTTGATCCTGTGGCGAAAGTTTTTCAAAGCAATCTAAAACTTCGGAGTAATTTCCACTTCCATAGGCCGTAGCCATTTGCAATTTGATTGCTGTTACCGAAGGCTGAATTTTCGAAGCTTTTTTTAAATAGTCTTTTGCCTTTTTATGGAGTCGTTCACGGTAATAGTAAAATCCAATACTTTCCAAATAAATAGCTGAGTTTTTAAATTTAGAAAGACCTAATTCCCACGCTTGCTTTAAAATATTTTTATTTACTAAATAGGGACTGCTTTCCAATGCAAAGCAAAACCCTATCCATTCTTCCGGTACATTACATTCGCCTATTAAGGTAGATAAATCGTCTGTATTCGGGTTTTCATGCTTTAAAAAAGTTTTCGCTTTTGCAAATATTTTATTCCCTGTTTGCTTTGCATAAGCAGGCATAAATTCTTTTTGGACGGCCATAGCTACTTCCATACTCGTTTATCGGCGTCTTTTAGAAACCGTTTAAGAATTAAATTTATGGAAACACACAGGCCATATCCCTCTTTACACTCTATCTTTCATTTATTAAGAATCCTAATATGAAGCGGCT
>RFJE01000234.1 GCA_003695005.1 Candidatus Hydrogenedentota bacterium
AGCTAATTCGGTTTTTTAGCTATTTACTCCTATTTCTAGCCCTTGCTTTTCTTGTATTTGCTTTTTTGTGGTTCAATACTAAAATTTTCTTTTAGTCCGATTTCACTTTGGCTTTGCTAATCCAATATAGTACCATTAAAAAAGAAAAAGAAATTGCTAGTAGCAAAAAAGATAATTTGTGTGCCATGGAGTATTCTAAATTTTCCACATGCTCAAAAATGACAATGGATAGTACTTTTGTTTTTTCGGGGATGTTTCCACCGACCATTAAAACAACGCCAAACTCGCCACGGGTGTGAGCAAAGCCTAAAACCGCAGCAGTTAAAATTCCATTTTTTGCCTGTGGAATGCCAATACTAAAAAATTGATCGATTTTCCCTGCACCAAGCGTAGCAGCTGCGTCTAATATTTCTCGGCTTATTTTAGCAAAATCATTTTGGATGGGTTGAAGAACAAAGGGTAAAGAGTACAATACAGACCCTATCACTAATCCTGAAAAATGAAAGGCAGGAGCTACAAGACCTACTTGCTGAAACAATTTACCAAGTGCACTTTCGGGTGACAATAATAGCAATAAATAAAAGCCAAGCACAGTAGGAGGAAGCATGATAGGCAAAGTAAACACAAGTTGTAAGAAATAAAATTTTTGTAAACGAGAAAAAGTAAAAAGCCAAGCTAGAGGGATGCCTATTAGTAAAAGCACAGTCGTGGAGACAAAGGCTAGCTTAAGAGTAATCCATAAAGCTATAAGGTCTGCCTCAGGGAACAAGGTATCCATAATCTTGGATAATTTTTTTTACGGAATCAGTTTGTAAAAACTTCCAGAAAGGTTTCCCTTGTTCTTTTAACAAAATAGCTTTTTGAATGATTGGATCATGCATAATCTCTAAATTGGAATAACAAGGTATTTTTTTCGGATAGCTTTTTACAAGAGAATAAGAAATAAAGGTTCCCTGAACTGCCTTTGTAATAAAAAATTGAAAAGCTTGTTGTACATTATTGCCGTAAACAACATTTGTTTTCCTATGGGGTAAAAGCTTAAGTTTTTGCAATACTTGAACAGCAGCTTGTCCGTATGGCGCGACTTTAGGGTTTGCAATGCTTATTGGTTTTCCTGCCAGTAACCATTTTTTAAGTTGATCATAAGAGTGAAGTTTTTGCCGATGAGTACAAAAGCTTAGTTTACCAATGGCATATACCATAGAATCGAGTCCTTTTTTTTGTTTGCTTAACAGGTTGACTCTTTTAGCATCTGCAGAAAAAAAAATAGAGTAAGGTGCACCCTGCACAATTTGTGCATAGAGTTTTCCAGTGGAGCCCTGTATAATCTGAATGGTTTCTTGTTTTTGTATTTGGTTATATTTTTCAGCAAGATCTTTTACGGTTTGGTAAAAATTACTCGCTGTAGCTACTAAAATTTTTTTATCTTGAGACGGTGTGCAAGAGTACAGGAAAAACAAGCCAAACAAAATAATTTTTATTTTGATCATTAAAATCGACTAGGGGGATATATAAACGGAAAAGACACAGGAGGGAAATCCTTTTTTAGGGATCTTACAATAAATAGATATTTGGTTTTTCGCTTAAATGGGAACTGTACAAAATACGAACTTGGTTTTTGGATGGAAACAGGATAATTTACAGTCTTTAGTGTTTTATAAATTACTTTTTTTCCATCTTTTATGACAGTAATAGAAAGAGGTTTTGTGTACTTTTTTTTCTGCCAGCGGATATGAAAAAAAACACGCGCTGTCCCACCATAAACCTGGTTTGTAGGCGTAGTGGCTACGGAAAAATAAACGGTATATGTTAATCCGGTTTGCGGACTAGTAACTACTTTTTTATTTTCCCAAAGTGGAACGGTTAAAATAGATGATTGGTATCCCGAGCTATCTTTCCAATAATCGGAAAAAAGAAAAGAGTTACAAGTGATCAATAAAACCCAAATTATTTTTTTCATATTTTACCTGAAATCCTTGACAAAGGGCAAAAAGGGCTGCTAGGCGCAGTTCCGCACCCCCTCACCTTTTTGATAAAAAAGGTGAGGGAGGAGGACTGTTTGAGCACAAGCAGGCCTTTTTGCCCCTTTTTGAATGCTAATTTAGCGATTCTCGGCCTGTCGCCGAGAATCGCGGATGCTTTACCTGCCTTTAAGCGATGCTGGGGACAAACCATTACGCAACGCTGGCATAGGTCACAAGCTGGATCGTTTTCTCTTGTTTTGGGATTTAAGCCAAGCCAGCAAACTTCGTTGCATAAATGACAGCCAGCTTCACATTTTACGTGAGGTACATGTACGAGAGAAAAACGACGATATTTCCCTAAAAAAGTTAAAAATAACCCAGTGGGGCAGATCTTGCGGCAAAAGTATGCGGGTTTTATCCACTCGAAAATAAAAACCAGGCAAAGCATAAGTCCCCATAGGGAAAAACCACCATATAGTATAAAATCCGAAACTGAATGCTGCATAAGAGCAGGAGGCAAAATATAGGCAATTAAAATGGGATTCATGAAAAGGACTAGAAACAATATACTAATAAAAATTTTTCGTTTTGTGCTAAGCGGTTTTAAAGCCGTCGCAGAATAACCTGGTTCTGCTTTTTTGAAACGTTTTCGAAGTCTTAAATGCAGATGAGTGATCGTGGACATAGGACATACATAACCACAGTAAATCCTACCAAATAAAAAAGCAATTAGCAAGGGTAGCAAAAAGGACATAGCTAAAATCCAGGTCCAGTATTCGGGCACAAACAAATTGCGGATGATAGCGAATGCAGAGCTCATTGGCTCTACCATTTTTAAAAACCAGATTTTTAACGAGTAGGGTCCGCCACTGAGATCATCATAAAAGTGAGAGAGAAAATTTCTTAAGGGTTTATCTATTTCAGTTAAAATAGCATTAAAAAAATTGCTTGCTAAAAAAGATTCCCGATAAGGGAAAGGATCTTGTCTGTAAACCCGAATGACTTGAAAAACAGGAGTCAAAATTAAAATAAGAATAAAAAATGTTTGGCTTATTTTTCGCAATTTAATGAGCCATAAATTACGCATACGTTTTCTCCCTTCGGACTAAAATAGCTGCTGGTAGTTGTGGACATCTTTCTTCGCAGCGTCCACATCCAATACAATATTCTTCATGAACAACAGGTTTCGCTACCGGTTTTAAGGTAATTGCTCTATCTTTCAAAGGGCAGGCATCGCGGCACACTCCACAAACTCTGCCATTATAAGAAAGGCAAGCTGATTCTAAAACAAAAGCCTTTCCCATATCCACACGTTCATAAATTTCTTCCTTAACGTCTGGAATTTCTGATAGAGCACCTGTTGGACAAATTTGGGTACAGTTCATACATAAATTACAAGCCTTTATGCGCGGAATTAAGTAAGGAGTTCCGGCATAAGCAGGATTTTCTAAAAAAGTAAAAAAACGAATACAGCCAGCTTCGCATACATTAGCACAAGCTCGACAGCGAATACATTTTAGCAGAAATAAGGTTTCATCTTTTGAAGCCCCAGGGGGTCTTAAATAATCAAAATTTGCTCCTTTCGAGGGAAGCCACAAAAAAGCTTTTGAAAAGACTTTTCCTAAGAAAGCTAGAAAAAGAGTAATAACTCCCCATAAAAAATATTTTCGCTTAAAAGCTGGTTCTTTTTTATTCATCCTTATTCTCTATCCTTAATACTTGACTATGCTATCTATATTTTTAAAGGACGATCTTTTGTCAAGAAAAAACATAATAGGCCAAAATTTAGATTTATCTTAGTAAGAACAGCGGTACCGCAAGGGTTGGCTTAAGTTTGTACCAACCCTCACTTCACTACTGCTATTTTAATCATTTTACGGTAGCCAGCCACTTCTAAAATGCAGTAGTAAATACCAGAAGCTACAGTTTCTCCTTGATCATTTTTACCATCCCAGTACACTTTTTGGTTGTTGATTACATCTGCTCGTGTAAAGGTGCGCACGAGTCGGCCGGATACTGTAAAGATTTTTAGCGTAAGGTCGGCATTGGCCGCGTCTTTAATTAAATTCATACGAATGGTGGTTTTTTCTTTTGTTGGATTAAATGGATTCGGGAAGTTTTGATATAAGACAATTTCCGAAGCCACAACAAAAATTCCATCATCTACATTTCCTTTTTGAGCTGCTAAGTCTTTTGAATTTGCTGTGGCAATTAAATCACCTTGTACTGTTTGACCGCTAATTTGCACATACTCCCCTACTTTCGAAAAGTTACTTCCGGTTGGCTTAATGACAAATGCCCATACGCCATCTCCTTCAAATGTTGCTGATTGGATTTGAAAATCCGAAGTGTGCTCTGTTCCATCTTCGGCTTTATGAATGGTAATTTTTGTTAAACTTAAATTACTTAGATCTGCTTCGCTTTGCTGGGTTGATTGAGTCTCGCTAAACATGATGCGGAAACGCACCGTGGTGGTTTCATCAGGCTGAATAATTTTCTTATCGATACTTACAAACTGTGCTTGGAACGTGGCCTTACCAACATCAAAAACACCATCGGATCCTAATTGAGTTTTTGAATCGACAGCAGTTGCAGTATCATCGCTGCCTGTTGCCGTTACTTGTGCTTGTATGTAAAAACCTTGCGCAGCAACAGTGGCTAGTGGTGCTCGAATCGTATAGAGCCATTTTTGGCTTGCTGAATCATAATACGCTTGGTTATAATTGGTTTGCCAATTTCCACTGCCATCGGAATTAATTTCAAAATCATTGTTGGTTAGTGCATCAGCAAACACATCATTTCCGCTGGCATCCAAAATACTTACTTGTACTGTATTAGTCTGTCCCGAATTATCCGATGTTCCCGCATCGGAAGCTGTAAACAAAGTTCCATCGGGATATTTAATTTCCATAGAATATGTTGTGTACGAAGCTTTATCGCCATGTGCAATAATGGAATTGGTACGTGACACATGAGTGATCGTTAGTGTTGCAAAGCTTACCGTAAAATTACCTTCGTCGCCACCAGCATCGAGCCCTTTGTTGCCCTGTGCATCTGGTGTCGTACTTTCTGCAGTTTTATATTCTGGCAGTTGATCGGGTTGATAATTAGGATCTGTTTGTGAGCTTCCTGTCTGTGTCTTTTCTACAGAAACATAGTACGAGTTATTACCACTAGACGCATTAGCATTTTTTAACGCCTTAATTTGAAGCTCCCATTGATTGCTCGAAGTATTATAACTAAATCCTGTAACTTGAAATTCTTGGTTGGCACAACCACTACCATTCGCTAAAGCAGGGAACGAATTAATTTTAGACGCACCAAATTCAAATTGATCCACACATACATCAGAGCCATCATTTGGATCTCCAATGGTACCTAAATCGCGATAAACCCTTACAACAAAACCTTCCAATTCATACGAAGATGGATAATCAGGATTTCCAGCATTTGCTCCATCATTGCCATTGTCATACTTCGTAGCATCCGGATATTCAACTACAAATGGTAGTGTAAATGCCGAACTTGCCCGAGTTAAGTTAAATCCTGTAGGTGCAGAGTAAAGAATGTGCATAATTTGGCCGGCTACATCAAATGCGCCTTCCACAGTAGAAGTTGTAGCGGGATCATCTAAGCCCTTGTTTCCTTCTGCATCTGCTGTAGTAGAAGCTTTACTTTGGTATGCAGCTAATGTATCTGGCTTCGATCCTACAGTTTTTTCTACTGTGATGTAAAAATCAGTGTCTTCGGTTTGGCCAGTAGCCGCTAATAGCTCCAATTCCCACCGAGAATTACCACTGTTATAAGCTAAATCTGCACTCACTTTAAACTTACCATTAGATCCTGTATAAGGGAATGTCCAACCTGCCGATCCACTAAAATCAAAAGTTTCCACTAGGCTGTCGGATTTATCATAAACTTTAACAATGTAAGCATCGGCGTCGGTGGTTTCTTCGGTAGTACTGTCTCCATAATACACATTCCATGCAAAGGTAATTCCATTTCCCGCAGTTGCTCCTCGGTTTACCGTTGGATGCGAAGTCGGTGCCTGATAAACAATATGCAACGTCGCTGCTATCACATCAAAGGTACCATTCGTTGTACCTAATCCTTGGTTTCCATTTGCATCTGCTGTAGTGGAAGCTTGCGATTGGTATGCTGCTAATGTATCCGGTACAGTGCCAGCTGCTTTTTCTACGGTTATATAAAAGTTTGTTCCGACAGCTTGTGCATCCGTAGGAATCACCTCTAACTGCCATTTTCCAGACGTATATGCTAAATCTGCACTTACTCTAAACTTACCATTGGATCCCGTATAAGGGAATGTCCAACCACTCGAACCACTAAAGTCAAACGTTTCTACTAAAGTACTGGCACTATCATACACTTTAATAATGTATGAATCGGCATCCGTACTTTCCTCTACGTTATTTGGATAGTAAACATTCCAGCTAAAAGTAACCCCATCACCGGCTTTATCGGCTCTTTGCACCTGAACATGACTGGCTGGTGCACTATAGACAATATGAAGCTGTGCGGCTATCACATCAAACCCACCATTAATGGTTCCAAGTCCTTGATTGCCATTAGGATCTGGCGTAGTAGAAGCTTTCGATTGATAAGCTGCTAAAACATCCGGTACACTTCCTGCAACTTTCTCCACTGTAATGTAAAAATCAGTATCTACTGCTTGAGCAGTCGTAGGCAAAAGCTCAATTTGCCACTTGCCCGAAGTATAAGCTAAATCCGAACTTACTTTAAACTTACCATTCGCGCCTGTATAAGGGAATGTCCAACCACTCGAACCACTAAAGTCAAAAGTTTCCACTAGGGTATTCGTTTTATCATAAACTTTTACAATGTATGCATCGGCATCGCTGCTTTCTTCTAATGTGCCATTATCATAATACACATTCCAGCTAAACGTAACCCCATTGCCAACAACATCTCCGCGCTGTACAGCAATATGAGTTGTAGGACTTCCATACACAATATGAAGTTGTCCTGCAATGACGTCAAATGTACCATTCGTTGTTCCTAACCCGGTATTGCCTTCACTATCTGGTGTAGTAGAAGCTTTGCTAGAATAAGCTGCTAAAGTATCATTGGTTATGCCCGCTGCTTTTTCAACAGTAATATAAAAATTGGTTGCAGGGGATTGGTTCACTGTCGGGAGTAACTCTACTGTCCAATAACCAGATGTATATGCTAAATCGGAACTTACCTTAAACTTACCATTGGATCCCGTATAAGGGAATGTCCAACCACTCGAACCACTAAAGTCAAAGGTTTCTACAAGGGTATCTGTACTGTCGTATACTTTAACAATATATGCATCAGAATCCGATGTATCTTCGTCAGTACCATTATCATAGTATGTTTTCCACTGGAAAGTAACCCCATTGCCGATAGCAGCTTCTCTCTCTACTTGAACATGACTAGAAGGTTGAGCATACACAATGTGCAACGTAGCTTCCGTAACTTCAAAAACACCATTCGTGGTTCCTAATCCTACATTGCCATTGGAATCTGGTGTGGTGGAAGCGTTTGATTTATACTCAGCTAATGTATTGCCGTTAGTACCTGCTTGCTTTTCAATGGAAATGTAGTATCCCGTCGCAACAGGTGAATTTTTGAGTGGTGTTACACTCACGCTGTATCCACTGCTATACGTAAGTGCGGAGACTCCAAAATTTGTACCGGTTTGAGCGCTACTGCTTAAATTAAACGTATCCACAACCGTATTGCTTGAATCATACACTCTTAAGACAAAACCCGATGTAGAAGTTTCTTCGGTTATACCATCATCAAAATATACTTTGAAGTTATACGTAGGACTAATATCGTCGGCTTGTTCTACAACTGGATTTGTACGGCTTGTATAAGTAATCGACATCGTACCAACTGTGACATTAAACTCTCCAGTAAAATTATCAGCATCGTCTAATCCTGTGCCTAAACCACCATCGGTGGCAGTGCCAGTTGGATCGCTCGACTTTTTTGCATTGGCTAGCAGGATAAAATTGCCATCGGTGCCTGCGTTCTTATAAATTTGCAGACGATAGTAGTTTGGCCCAGATAAATTTGCGGCAGAAGGCAATGCTATTACATTCACGTCCCAACGAGAATTTGTATTATCCCATGTAACGGATCCAATCGTAAAATCTGTACTTACATCATTATTGCTGCCATCTAACACCTGTACCACAAAATTATCGGGAGAATCTGTATCTAATACGGGATCGCCATTTGGATAGTGGAGCGTAAAAGAATACGTAATACCAATTCCATCGGCTCGCTCAAACTCATTTGGCGTAGAAGTTATAGAATCAGCCACAAATTTAACCGTTAAGTTAGCTCCCGTAACTTCAAAAACTCCATTTGTTGTTCCTAATCCCGTCCACGTGCCGTTGGTAACCGTTTCCGTCGTGGATTTCGAGGCAAACGGCTTTTGGGTAAGCGGGGTATAGTTTGGATCTAAAAGATCACCTTCACCACCGGCTGCTTTACTAACAACAATATAATAGCCAGTTGCAATGGTTGCATCTTTTTTTGGACGAAGACCAAGTTTCCAAACACTCGATCCATAAGCCCCCGGACAGGTATCATTTGTATATTTTAAGTGATTGGTCTCGTTAAAACCGGTTGTATCAAAAGAACAAGTAGTCCAGTTGTAAAAGTCAAATTTAGAAGTTACATCCGTTCCACCATTATCGTAAATCGTTACAGAATATCCTGTATCATTGGTTTCCTCGCTATTATCTCTATAAAATACTTTCCACCGAAAGACTGTCATTTTAGTGGCATCGTTTTCTAAACGCTGCACAGAAGCATTTACCCGAGATTGGTATGCAATGTGTAGTTGCGCTCCAGTCACATCAAATTCCCCGCCGGGGGATCCTAAACCTTTGTTTCCAGCTGGGTCGGGTGTCGTGGACATATTCGAAGCTTTTTCTGGCGCAATCAATGCCCCTAAAGATCCCGGGTTTTTTGCAATGGTAATATAGTAGCCTGTGCCTACCGGTGCATTATTCGTTGCTTTTACGTTGACTGTCCAAACACCCCCACTATACGAAGGTGTACCTATACTAAACTGCGCTGTTTTATCTGTATTTGTGCTGTCATAAACTTTTACCACAAATTCCGTAGCATCGGATGTCATTTCGGCACCTGTTTTATAGTATGTATTAAATGTATAATTGATGCCCGTTGTATCTCCCCTTTCCTGTGTATTCGCACTTATTGATTGATAGACAATATACAAAGTAGCATTATTGACTTTAAATTCCCCTTCATTGGTTGTTGTAGTCGCCGGATCATCTAAACCAATATTGCCATTTGCATCCGGGGTATTTACATTATTTGTTGCAAATTCGGCTAGTGTATCATTATTTCCTGTGGCTGTTTTTTCGACAGTAAAGTAGTAGCCGGCTGCTGCACTTGCCGTTACATTGGCCTGAACGTTAACTTTCCAGCAATTTGTAGCCGGCGCACAAGATGCATCTGCCCCATAAGTTGGACTGGTTATAGTAAAATTGGCGCTTTGGTCAACAGCCCCACTATCGCGAACCCGTAAGTTATATCCTGTATTTCCCGAAGTCGTATCGGTAACTTCCGTACCATCATCATAGTAAATGTTGTAAAAAATGTCTGTTCCAACTCCATCTACTTTTTCAAATTCATTCGACGACATGCTGCGATAGACAATAGAAAGAGTTGCGTCGGTTACAGAAAATTCATTAGCACCTTTTGTACTGTAAGTGGTTAATGCATTGGTACCTAATACAGGGTAGTCTATTGTTACATAGTAGTTACTACCCACCGACGAGTTTTGTTTTGCCTGCAAGCTAAAACTCCATGTGCCAGCGGTTTCCGTTAAAGCAGAGATATTAAATTCACTAGATACATCTGTATCCGTTGAATTATATACTTTAATAACAAA
>RFJE01000235.1 GCA_003695005.1 Candidatus Hydrogenedentota bacterium
AGAAATACCTGTTCTCGATGTACGCTCACCTGCAGAATACCAAAAAGGTCATATCATCCATGCGATTTCTTTTCCTCTATTTTCAGACGAAGAAAGAGCAATTGTAGGGACTCTATACAAAAAAGAAGGAAAACAAAGAGCCATTCAACAAGGTCTTGATTTTGTTGGGCAACGCTTAAAGGAGATTTATGAATCAGCGTATAGCATAGCAGGAGAGTCAAAAAAACTACTGGTTTATTGCTGGCGCGGTGGAATGCGATCAAACTCTGTAGCTCATTTTTTATCGGGATTTGGCTTTGAAGTCGGGGTATTAATTGGTGGGTATAAAAATTATCGCCGCGAACTACGCAATGCTATGGAAAGAAAATTAAATTCACTGATTGTTTTAGGTGGCCTTACCGGCAGCGGGAAAACAGAAATTTTATCTTTGTTAAAAGAATATGGGGAACAGGTGATTGATTTAGAAGGAATAGCCAACCATAAAGGTTCTGCTTTTGGATTATTACCGAATCATGCTCAACCAACTCAAGAAATGTTTGAAAATGGAATAGGAGAACTTTTACTTAAATTTGATGATAAAAAACCAATTTGGATCGAAGACGAATCTGCTAAAATTGGTAAATTGTATTTGCCGCAGTCTATTTACAAGGCAATTCGAAACGCAACTGTCATTCGTATCGATGTGGAAAAAGAAGTACGCATCAAGCGTCTTGTGCAAGAATATGGAAAAGAGTCGGAAGATTGGCTTTTAGAATCTACAAAGAAAATTCAAAAAAAACTTGGGGGAACTCGCTTGCAGCAAATTATACAGGCGATTCAAGAACACAAAAATTTTGAACTCGCAGCTTCGCTTCTTTTAGAATACTACGATAAAACATACACATATGGGCTTAGTAAAAGAAGCTCTAAAACAATTATTCCTTTTTCTTGGGATTGGTTACGACCAAACGAATCTTTACAAAAATTAGTTTTAATAAGCAAAAACCTCACCCTAAAGAGTGAGGCTTAAAAGCATCTGTGCGCCAACAAGTGGTTGGCGCACCAGCTTAGAAAGTACAGGGAAGCCCTGTTGATTCTTTATGGAGAGATGGCAATAATTTCGTCTCGGTTTACAAGCTCTAAAATTTGCTCGTATTCCGGAGAATCTTTCTTGTACTTTAACTCTGCAGCACGGAGTAAATGCTCATTCTTTTTCTTCTTGTAATAAAGAGCTTCCTCTTCCGAACCTGCATGATTTTTGAGTAACACTGCTTCTTTAAAGCCATACGCAGAAGCTAAGTATCGATGTGGAGAAACTTCTGCTTCGTACTTTGGATCTAACGCTATGTAGCGCTCTAAAATATCAATGGTTTGCGGTAAGTTTCCAAGATCATATTGGGTAATGACCCACATACGGTAAACATTCGCAAGTAATTCTTTATAAAGGTCGGACTCCCGTACACCCTTGTTTTGAATCGCATCTAAATGCTTAATCGCACGAGTAAAATACGTTACACTTTTCAATTTTGCTGTGCGTTTCTTCTCAGCAATAATCCTTTCTTCTCGGGCTTTTCGATCAATCGTTTGCCAATACCATTTTTCATTAAAATGTTTTGCCTCTGCTGCTTCTTCGCGGAAGCGCTGTACATCTTCTCGCATTTTTTCAATAATCGATAATCCTGTTTGGTAGTTGGATTTCGCGAGACGTAATTTATTTTTAGCATATTCCTTACTTAAGCGAATCAGTTGATCAAACGCTTTTACGTAAGGTCGGTAGTCTGGATTGTGCCATTTCGCTTCGGCTTCATCCGCTAATTGTTGCGGATTCTTTTGCTCTTCCGCTTGCTGATTTGTAGTCTGTGTTTGCTGATTTTGTTGATTTTGTTGATTTTGCTGTGCAAACAAAATCCCTGTTATTAGCATCCCTGCTAGAATTATGATGAATTTTTTTCCTTTCATAATTTACCTTCCCTGTTTCTTTCTTTTTCTCTGCATTTCGCAGAGCTACAGTATTTATATCGGCAGAGTTCTACTAATTTCTTTAACGTTTATTTTGGATACGGTGACAAGTTTTTTTTAATTTTCCATAAAGTGAGGCTTGGCGGGAACATCCTTGTACCGCGAGGGTTGGCTTAAGTTCCCGTCAACCGTCTCAACACTGCGCGTCCTACGCGACGTCCACGGATGGACTAGTGGCCCGCTCGCCGTGCGCGCTCGCGGGCACTTCCGCGCTACGCTCACTAACATATCGCTCCGCTTGGTCCCCGCGCGGCGCATGGATGCGTCCCTCACCTTTTTTACGTTTTGTAACGTAAATGAAGTGCATTGCTCCGGTTAAAGTACAAAACAAAATCTTATTCTAACCTTGCGTAAAAAAGGTGAGGGACGGCCTACCCCCGAGCCTTTCTGTGAGAAAAGGGGGAAGCGCAAGAATGCGGGTACGCGAACAGCCACGGCTTATTGTGGTATAGTTACGCTCATGCGCGGCGTTGTTACTTAGCGTAACTACGTCGTGAAAAGGGCAGAAACCCATTTTCATGGATTTTTCCCGTAAAAAAAGCAGGTTTTATGGCTAAATTATCTTTAATTTCGCATCTTCCTGAGTATATTTCCATATTTTTTCATTGTA
>RFJE01000236.1 GCA_003695005.1 Candidatus Hydrogenedentota bacterium
AGAAGAAAAAAAGAAAGTCAAAGAAGAAAAATTAATTGAATTCATTTTCAGTGAAGGAAAAAAAGTAACAGAAAATCTAAGAAAACAAGCAGAAGAAAAACAAATTGGAATCACCGAAAGAAATTATTCTTTTAGACTTAAATTTAGAAGATTCCGAAGGTTTAGACTCATTAAAAAAATTGCACTACATAAGCGATTCCGAAGTGATTATTGTCATTACAGCCGTCGAACAAAAAGATCTTGGCTTAAACCTTGTTCGGCATGGAGCTCAAGATTATCTTTTAAAACAAGAGCTTACTTTACCACTTTTAAAAAAAAGTATTTTATACGCGGTAGAAAGAAAAAAGCTAGAAAATCAATTAAAATATTCTGCTTTACACGATCCTTTAACAGGGTTGCCAAATCGACTTTTGCTGTTTAACCGTTTACAGCAATTATGCGATCGCATTCAATGGCAAAAGGATTTAGTAGTGGCTCTTTTGTTTATTGATGTAAATAATTTTAAGGAAATTAATGATACTTATGGTCATGCAGCAGGGGATGAAGTTTTAATCGAATTAGGCAAACGTTTGCAGCAAAGTGTGTTTGCTCGCGATACCGTTGCCCGCTATGCAGGGGATGAATTTGTTGTTTTGCTTGATGGCTTACAAATGGAGGCAAGACTTGTTAAAGTCATTGAAAAGTTGAAAATAGCTTTTCGTAAACCCGTGTACTTAAAATCAGTTGGTAAAGAAATGATGGTTTCCGTGAGCATTGGGATTGCTGTGCGTTCTGCGGAACATCCTTTTGAAAATATTGACCAACTTATACAAGCAGCCGATTTTGCAATGTACGAAGCGAAAAAGCAAAGCCGAAAAAAGAAAGATCCGGTTACAGTGTGCCGGTTTCACCAAGAACAGCAAAAAGCGCTGTTGTACTCATGATATCGGTTTCCAATCTTTCGTACAAAATTGCTGGAAAAACTCTCTACGAAAACGTAAATTTAACTCTCAATAAAAATTCCCGCTATGGTTTAGTAGGAGCCAATGGAAGTGGAAAAAGTACATTTTTAAAAATTTTATCAGGTCAAATTACCGACTATGATGGAGAAATTACAAAAGAAAAAAATACAAAAATTGGTGTTTTAGAACAATTTTTAGATCCCTGGCTTTCTTGGAAACTTACGGATATTGTTTTAAGCGGAAATGAAGATCTTTTCTTTATCTTACAAAAGAAATATACAGAGGCAGAGAATACATGGCAACAGCAACTAGCCGAAAGCTCGTACCACCAACAGTATCACGAAGCGGAAAAAGTATTAAGTGGTTTAGGATTAAATCGGAAATATTGGGAAGAGCCCCTTTCGGCTTTATCGGGTGGCATGGCCATGCGTGTTCTTTTTGCAAAGCTTATTTTCTCAAATCCCGATTTTATGCTTCTCGATGAGCCAACAAATTATTTAGACTTACCATCCATTGAATGGTTTATCCAATATTTAAAAAAAGAATATAGTGGGGGTTTTGTAATAAGCTCTCATAACCGAGACTTTCTTTTGAAGACGGTTAACGGAGTTTTAGATGTTGATTATAAAAAAATTACATTCTATATGGGTAGCTACCATCACTATGAACAAAAAAAACAAGAGGATGAAATCGCAAAGAAAAAAGAAATAGAAAACTTACAAAAAGAAAAAGAAAGAATAGAAGCTTTTATTACTCGCTTTAAAGCAAAAGCATCAAAAGCAAGGCAAGCACAATCGAAACAAAAACAACTAGAAAGGATTAAACTTCCGGAAATTCCCGTTAGCTCGAGACGATATCCCCGATTTTTTTTCTCTTTGCAGGAAAAATCTTTTTCAAATGTTTTACAAGTTGAACAAGCAAAACTCGCTCGCGGGGAAAAAATACTCCTTAATAACTTTTCTTTAGAAATTCAAAGGGGAGATAAAGTTGCTTTTGTGGGTGCAAATGGTGCTGGAAAAACGTCGTTACTATTAGCGCTTTTAGGCAAACTGCCGCTAGTATCTGGAGAGGTTATTTGGGGAAATCGCACTTCCATTGGTTTTTTATCACAAACGTTAGAAGAAGTTTCTGGAAATATGAGCGCCTATGAATGGCTGTTTTCGAATGCATCTGTGCAGAATTCTGGCGAAGTTCATACTATTTTAGGACAGGTATTATTTAGCAGAGAAGAGCAGCAAAAGCCAATTTCTGTTTTAAGCGGGGGAGAAAAAACAAGATTAGCCATTGCAAAAATTATGCTACAAAAACCAAATGTTTTGTTTCTAGATGAGCCTACGAATCACCTAGATATGGAAGCGATTGTGGCATTAGAGCAAGCTTTACAAGATTTTGCCGGCACAGTCTTTTTTGTTTCTCATGATAAACGATTTTTACAAAATGTAGGGACTCGCTTTTATTTACTTAACAATAAAGAATTAAAAGAAATTTCCTTAAAAGATTTTGAATGAAAAGAGAACTTAAAAGAACCTTCGACAGGAAAAATGGAATCGAAAAATAAAATTCATCATTTACGGAGCAAAGAGAGAAAGAAACTTGTACGAAAACTAGAGAAGGAAAAAGAAAATTTGCAAATAAAATTAAACCAATTAGAACAAGAAGCAGAGAAACTGAATCAAGTTATGAAGAAAATTTCTGCACAAGAATATACAAAGTGGGAAGAAATTGCACGTGAAAAAGAAAAC
>RFJE01000237.1 GCA_003695005.1 Candidatus Hydrogenedentota bacterium
ATAGTAATGGCAGAAGCAATAACTAGGAAGAAGGAAGCAGCTACTGCAAGAATTTGCATCTTTTTTGGTTTTTTTTCCTTCTGAATTTGAGCAAGTTTTTTAAGGATTTTAGCAATTTGCATGTCATTGGCTTGGTTGGATACTTCTCCAACGGATTTGGGCAAGCTCTCTGCAGCTATTGCTATTTTTTCGGCTAAAACAGATCTTAAGCAAGTTATACAATGGAGATAGTGATTTATTTTATCGGGTGATAGAGGACAGTCATTATAAGATATTGGATCCTCCATTTTATTTTCTTTAATTGTAGCAAATTGTTCTCGTTCCCACTCTACAATTTGCTTTATTTCCAGCAATGTTAAGTGATTTGCATGTTTTGCCATAATAGCCCTTCTCCCTTACTATATAAGACTCTTTTTTTAGATTTTAATTTCATTCTTTTATAATCCTACTTAATTTCTCAAAGGCTCTCGCTGCCCAAGTATTAATAGTTCCATGTGGCACATTCATAAAAGCAGCGATTTCCTTATTATTAAACCCTAAAAGACGGTATTCCATGAGCTGCTGAAGATGCTGAGGTAGTTGTCGGATTGCATTATAAAGATTCTCAATTTCCATTTGCTTCAAGAATTCTTTTTCGGGATTTGAGGGAGAAACAAGTTTGTCCGCAAGCTCCGGCAGTGTAAAATCTAAATAGTCCACTTTATCTTCCGTTTTTCGTAACCTTGAAAAATGGTCTGCCATATAGTTAATAGCAATGCGTATCACATACGACCGTAACTCACCTTCCGATTGCCCTTGGAATTTCTTTAAGCTTTCTTTTTCTAATATTCGTAAAAAAATTTCTTGTGTATGATCTTCCACCTCTGTGGTAGATGAAATTTTTTTGCCGACTATTTGCTGTACCATGGGATAAAAATCTAGGATAAACTTCTCAATTTCTTTTTTATTTCCTTTTTTAAGTAGATCTAAATCTCGGCCTTTAGACACGGTCTTTTTTTTTAAATGTTGCTCATTTTGCAAGCGAAAAATGAGTTACAATTTGAAATGAATCGTAATAAGAGTCTGTGCGCCAACTGTCGCACAGACTCTTTCCCTCACCAAATTTTCAATTTGTTGAGGGATGGGAGCGAAAATGCGGCTTTGCCGCATTGAAGTGTCCCGCTTGTGTGCCAACAGGAGGTTGGCGCATAAGCTCATAAAAAAAACTTGTCCGAATGTAAAAAAGGCAGTTTTCGGAAAAATGCTGCACAAGGGAATTCTTATCTTAGATTTTGGATCTCAATATACACAGTTAATTGCTCGTAAGATTAGAGAGTTAAATTATTATGCCGAAATTCAGCCCTTTTCTTATCCCATAGAAGAAATCAAAGCAAACCTACCAAAAGGAATTATTTTAAGTGGCGGTCCATCTTCTGTGTACGACAGTAACGCGCCTAAAATAAATGATGAAATTTTTCATTTAGGAATTCCTGTCCTTGGAATCTGCTATGGCTTACAAATGATGAGCCACCTACTTGGTGGAAAAGTAGAGCCTGCTCAGGATAGGGAATATGGAAAAGCACACTTAAAAATTTTGCAAGAAAGTTCCCTTTTCGCTTCTCTTCCCGATAAGTCCGTTGTTTGGATGAGCCACGGAGACAAGGTTTTAAGCCTACCCGATGGGTTTGTCGCCATTGGGGAAACAGAATCTTCTCCTTTTGCAGCCATTGCAAATGAGCAAAATCATTGGTATGGAGTTCAATTTCATCCCGAAGTAGCGCATACAGAGCATGGTATCACCATCTTACAAAATTTTGCATCCCGGATTTGCCATGCGGAAGCAAATTGGTCCATGGAAAATTATGCCGAAGAAAAAATCCGAGAAATTCGAAAAACCGTTGGGAAAGAGCGTGTTTTATTAGGCCTATCCGGTGGTGTGGACTCTACTGTTACAGCAAAACTTCTCTATGATGCCATTGGTAAGCAACTTACTTGTGTTTATGTGGATACCGGCCTTATGCGCTTAAACGAAACAGAAGCCGTTGTCCGCCGTTTCCGCGATTACTTTGGAATGGAGCTCATAGTGGTTCATTCGGAAGAGAGATTTTTAGAAGCCTTATCCGGCGTTTCTGACCCCGAACAAAAACGGAAAATTATTGGAAAACTTTTTTTAGAAGAGTTTAAACGTGCAACAAAGGACTTACCACATCATGAATTTTTAGCACAAGGTACTTTATACACCGATGTGATTGAGTCGGTATCTGTCAAGGGTCCATCGGAGACCATTAAATCGCATCACAATCGGGTAAAGGAAGTTATGGAACTTATCCAAGCCGGTAAAGTAATTGAACCATTAAATGAACTTTTTAAGGATGAAGTTCGGGCCCTAGGAGAAGTACTTGGCATTCCGGAGGAAATGTTGTACCGCCATCCGTTTCCGGGCCCGGGGCTCGCCATTCGTATTTTAGGTGAAATTAGCAAAGAAAAATTGGACGTTTTGCGAAAAGCTGATTATATTTTATTAGAGGAGTTAAAAACGTCGGGACTCTATAAACAAATATGGCAAGCCTTTGCTGTCTTTTTGCCGGTAAAAGCTGTTGGTGTAATGGGAGATAAACGTACATACCAAAATGTAATTGCTTTACGAATGGTCGAAAGCACAGATGGGATGACAGCCGACTTTGCTAAAGTTCCTTATGATGTATTAGGGAAAATTTCATCTAGGATTATAAATGAAGTTGACGGAATCAATCGCGTTGTTTATGACATTTCATCAAAGCCGCCGGCAACCATAGAATGGGAATGAGGATAAAATTCATAAAACTACTTTCCTTTGTAATTTCCATCACATTAGTATTTATCGTTCATCCAAAAGAAGCAGAACCATTACCTACGATTCCAGCTACTCTTGTGAATTTAAAAAAGCAAAGAGTGAAAATTACTCTTGAAGTGGCCTATACACGCTCGCAAAAAGCGCGAGGCCTTATGTTTCGAAAATCATTGCCAAAAAACCACGGGATGCTTTTTGTATATAAGTCCCCGCAAATTTTAAGCTTTTGGATGAAAAACACCTCTCTTCCCCTTTCAATTGCTTTTTTAAATGCTAAAAAGCAAATTTTAGAAATTTATCCTATGAATCCATTTAGCGAACGAATTATCCGAAGTGACTCAAAAGTCCAATATGCGATTGAAATGAAGCGAGGTTGGTTTCGTAAAAATTTAGTTTATCCGGGAACAAAAGTAAATTTTACACTGCCATCTTATGTAAAGGAGGAAGCCGAAGACTAAATGGATGCATCACAACTGATTCGCCATAGCATACGAAGTGACGAAACATATCGTGCTATTTTAGTTGGCCATTATGGAAGTCGCTTACATCCGAATAAACGAGTGCAGCAAGAAAGCTTACGCGAGCTTTTTTTGCTTTCAGACACGGCAGGTGTAAAATCCATGCAGGAGCTTTTTTTATACTTACGAGAAGTGAATCCGGCGACATTTTTGCCATCTGGCCAAATTGAAAAAATTAAAGAGATGATAGCGGCTTATCATATCAATTTGCTTATTATTGATTCTTCTTTAAAACCAAACCAATTGAAAAATCTAGAAGAGATTTTAAACATTCGCGTTCTAGGTCGGATTGAACTAATTTTAGATATTTTTGCATACCGAGCTCGTACAAGGGCTGCTGCTTTACAAGTGGAATTAGCACAATTAGAATATATTTTGCCCCGACTAAAAGGTCTTGGAGGAGTTTTGTCTCGATTAGGTGGGGGAATTGGGACAAGAGGCCCTGGAGAAACGATGCTAGAAACAGACCGACGTCACATTCGCAGAAGAATTCAGCGTATTAAAAGAGAATTAGAAAAAGTCCGTAAACATAGAGAAAATACACGCAAGCACCGAAGTATTCCAACGTTTTCCATTGTGGGATATACCAATGCCGGAAAAAGTAGTTTATTAAATCAGTTAGCATCTTCTTCTAAAAAAGTTTTTGCCGAAGATAGACTCTTTGCGACGCTAGATTCTTTTACGCGGAAAGTATATTTAGGTGAAAATAATTATAAACCGAACTATGCGCTTTTAACCGATACCGTTGGCTTTATCCGCAACTTACCTGCTTCGTTAGTAGCAGCCTTTCAATCTACCCTAGAAGAAATTACGTTCACTGATGGAATTATTCAGGTACAAGATGCTTCGAGTCCGTACTTAGAAGAAGAAATGGAAGTGGTGAATGAAGAGTTAAACCGGCTTGGGGTTGCCAAAAAACCAAAGCTACTCTTTTTTAATAAGGACGATTTAGTTTTTGAGCAAACCAAAAAAGAGCTGCGCCAAAAGTACCCCGAAGCGATCTGGGGAAATACACTTTCCAAAGAAGGGGTCGCCGATCTTCGCAAAGCCTTACAAGCTTCGGTCATTGACTTTGGAAAACATAAAATTGTTGTATGAGAGTAATAGGTGAAATTTTAGCTCTGCCGGTTAGGTTTTATCGCCGTTTTATTAGTCCTCTCCTTCCACCACGTTGTCGTTATTATCCTTCTTGCTCGGAATATACTCTTTTTTGCTTAACACATTTACCAATTCATAAAGCCGTTTATTTGAGTGTCAAAAGAATATTAAAATGCCAACCTATGTTTCCAGGTGGAATTGACTATCCCCCCGGATGGGAACAAGAAAAAGAAAATACCATCCACCAGCGATTCTCGACGAAACGCCGAGAATCGCTGAAATTGAATAAAAAATAGGGC